>CAYOIS010000127.1:0-1709 GCA_964404055.1 uncultured Anaerolineae bacterium
TGAAATCATTGCTCCTTAAAGCCAAAGCAGAGGGGATGCCTGATCCGGAGATAGGGGCCTATTTTGGAGTTTCTTTCAATTACCTTGAAAAAGTTATAACTGAAGCCTACGGGGCTAACATCACTATCCTCAAGCGTCCCAAAAAAATTAAGCGGTGGGAACCGCCCAATTTCCGGGAGGAAACCACCACAGTCTGGAGCTTCAAACAGCGGGGCGATTGGGCTACGCATGATTCAAGGTATAGAGGTAACTGGTCTCCCTACATACCTCGCAATGTAATCCTAAAGTACTCAAAACCTGGCGATTTGATTTTAGATTATTTTGTTGGTGGAGGGACCACAGCTATAGAAGCCAAGCTTTTGGGCCGCAGGTGTATAGCCAGGGACATTAACCCCGGTGCTGTAGGTATTACTTTGGAGAACCTTCGTTTTTCCCCACCACGAAGGATAATCCCTGGCTTGGTCTACGAACCGGAAGTTTCGGTTGGGGATGCCAGAGACCTATCCGACATACCTTCAGACTCTGTGGACCTCATATGTGCTCATCCCCCGTATGCTGGGATCATAAGCTACTCATCCAGAGTGGAAGGTGATCTCTCACAGCTTACCGTTCCCCAGTTTTTAGAAGAGATGCGGAAAGTTGCCCAAGAATCCTACCGCGTCCTTAAGCCAGGGGGAAAATGCGCTATATTAGTAGGGGATGCCCGCAAGAGAAAACAGGTTGTTCCAATAGGATTCCAAGTGATAAAAGTGTTTCTTTCGGCTGGGTTTATCCTAAAAGAGCTTGTTATTAAGCGGCAGCACAATTGCAAAGCCACGGGTTTCTGGTATAAGCGCAGTGTGGAACTCAATTTCCTCTTACTGGCCCACGAATATCTGCCCATCTTTGAGAAACCACTTTGTTCTGCGGTTGCCGAACAACTTCCTCTGTGGGATTACTTTCTTCCCATCAAGGTCAAAAAAAGCGAGAGCATGGGTAACACCCCTCTTGAAGCCACGACTGTCTGGATTTTCAAAGAAGCGGAGCTTGAGGAGAAAGTGTGCAGTAATCTTTCAGCTCGTTTTGCTGCTAACGCGGTGGAAGTAGAAGTGCCGGGAGAAGGTAGCCCTTCCTTAGAGCTCGCAACGCAAAACTCGTTAATCCTTTTCAGGGTGAAACTTGCCCCACAAAGGGCTGAGGAAGTTTATGCTTGCTTTTCCACTTTGAAAAAATTGACTACTGAGGCTAAAGAGAAAATTTTCCCAGGAGGCTATTTGGCTTTTGAGCTTAAAGACATTCGCTTAGACGAGCGCCTTTACCCAATGGCACTAATGCTTTGGGAAAGCCTTAGCCACGATTCCGACCTCAAGCTTAAAGAAATCGTAATAGTCATCCCTGAGGAGAGGCAGAAGCTTGCGAAACCCTCGAATGGTAGCTTTTTGGAAATAATCCACCGCTATTTGCTCATATACCAGGTAGGATAATTATGCAGCTGCCTAAAATTCCTGGCATCCAGGCGAGCAAAATACTTTCCATAGTGGAGCTTTCAGATGGTCGCCGAATTTTAAAGGTGCGTAATAAGAAAGGGGTGGGTGATTTTGTCATAAAAATTTTCAATCCTTTTGCCGGCAAAAAGGGACGGCTATTCACCCCAAAGCACGCCCATTTCGCGATAGATTTCTACGGTAAGCTTTGCGCTAATAGAGAGCTGGCTCGCGAGCTTTTCCGGG
>CAYOIS010000127.1:1809-6209 GCA_964404055.1 uncultured Anaerolineae bacterium
AGAAAAGAGAAATCGGCTAAAGAAGTCATTGAAGAGTTGAGAAAGAGCGAGCGTTTTCAAGCCTTTCAAAGCTTGCCTGGGTATGACCCTGAATACATTCTCCACTGCCTTGAATTGATTTTTGAGCAAGAAGATGTAAATTACCCTCCACCGAAGAAGGGCCGTGCACTGGCTTGGCAGCTCCTTGAGGATATTGTGATAAATGAAGTGCATCCTGTAGATGCTATGCTAAGGAGCGGCCTTAGGATTTAAGGGGGGAAGCGCCGATTCTGAAGTTTGGCTTTTTAACAACTGAAAATGCCGGTGAAGAGACATCAAAGCGCCGCATGCACTGAAGCCCTTTCTGGAAGGGAGCGGGAAACCTAATTTCCTGGAATCTTTCAGCCAGCGCGAGGAACGCTTACCCCACTTCACAGAAGGCTGGTCTTCTGGGAAATGGAGGGAGGCTTCTGTCCAGCCTTTTGGCTATAAATCGGCTGTCAATTTTTAATCAAATCCCAACCCCCGCTCCTTCAAACTAATAAAATTCTGCTTGCCTATGATGATGTGGTCCAGAACTTCAATGTCCAGAAGCCTACCAGCTTGAACTACTTGCCGGGTTAAAGCTATATCTTCAGGGGAGGGCGTGGGGTCGCCTGAAGGGTGATTATGTACCAAGATTATGGCCGAAGCATCGGATTTTATTGCTTCTCTGAAAATCTCTCCAATCCTTACCGAGGCTATATTAAGCCCGCCTATGCAGATGGTGGGTATGCTTATTACCCTGTTTTTGGTGTCAAGGAGGATAGTCCTAAGGTGCTCTTTGGCCAGAAACCCCATCTCCAGCAGGAGGAGGTTAGCAGCATCGGCAGGGGAGCGCACTACAGGCCTTTCCTGTGGAGAAGCTACCAAAAGCCTTTTGCCAAGTTCAAAAGCTGCTTTGAGTTGAGCAGCCTTGGCTTCTCCAACCCCTTTCTCGGCGCAGAGGTCAGAAAACTCGGCTCCAGCCAGGCCAATGAGGCCGCCGTATCTTGCCAAGAGGCGGGTGGCCAATGCCAGGACGCTTTCCCCCTCCACTCCGGTCCTCAAGATTATAGCCAAAAGTTCAGCTGTAGAGAGGGAAGAGGCCCCGTAAAGTTTCAACCTCTCCCGGGGCCTTTCCGAAAGGGGAAGCTCTTTTATTGTGGGGTAGTATTCAACCCTCTCGCCCATAGACCCTCCTTAAAGGAGTGTTTTCTATGAGGAAACAGCCTTTCAGCACATTAGCGGTTTTGGCTTTGCTAATTTTAAGCTTGGCTTGCGGCCAAGTCATTACATTACCTACCCCCAGCCTAACTCCCTCTATCCAGCTCTTTCTTTCCCCTTCACCTACATTTAGCCCATCCCCCTTCACTCCTCCTCCTACTTTCACTCCAACCTTTACCCCAACGCCGATTTTGTACATAGTTCAGCCAGGCGATACTCTCCTGGGCATCGCTAAGAAGTTCGGAGTTAGCGCTCGGGTAATTCAGGAAGCTAATGCCATAGTTGACCCTAAATCTTTGCAGGCGGGCCAGACTTTAATCATCCCTCAAGGGGAAGAGGCCCTCCCTGGCACTCCAACCCCTACTCCTACCCCGATCCCTCTTGAAGTTATGGGGGTCAATTTTTACCGAGAGCCAGGGGGAAGCCTTTGGTGCTTCGGAGAAGTCTTTAACTCGGGCAATATCCCGGTGGAAAGCGTTGCAGTAAAGGTTAGGCTTTACGGCCCCGGTGATTCCCTTTTGGCCGAGGGGCAGAGTTTCGTTGCCAGGGATTTAATTCCCGTTGGGGAGAAAGGGCCTTTCGCCGTGGTCATCTCCAAGCCTCCAGAGGCTTTCCTCCGTTACGAGGTGATTTTGCTGAGCGCACTTCCTGCCCATTCCCCCTCGGCTTTAGCCGATTTCTTAGTTGTAAAAGAGCATTCTTGGGAGAAAGCGCCGGGCAACCTTTACTTTGTAAAGGGAGTAGTCCGTAACGGAGGAGATAAGGTTGCAGAGGATGTGAATGTGGTGATGGTAGCTTATGATGCCTCTCGCCGAGTTGTAGCATTGCGGAAGGCCATCCTGGAGAAAGTTCTCCTCCAGCCAGGGGAGGAGAGTTCTTTTTACTTTTCTTTCTTCCCAGCTGGCAATCCTCCAGTCACTTACACCCTCTATGTTCAAGGAATAACCCCTCAAGAGCCATAGTTATTAGGTGGTGCGGAGGTGAGGGAAAAGGATCACTTCCCTTATGGATTGTTTATCCGTCAGTATCATGGTTAAGCGGTCAATCCCTACGCCTAATCCCCCGGTTGGGGGCATCCCGTGCATGAGGGCGAAGATGAAGTCCTCATCAACTGGGTGGGTTTCTTCATCTCCCTTCTCGCGAGCTTTCGCTTGCTCCAGAAACCTTTCCTTCTGGTCCAGGGGGTCATTCAGCTCGCTGAAGGCGTTAGCAATTTCCATGCCTCCGATAAACCCTTCAAATCGCTCCACAAGATGAGGGGCATCAGGCTTGCGTTTGGCCAGGGGCGAAATTTCTACCGGGTAGTCCATTACAAAGATAGGACCAATGAGGTGAGGTTCTACATATTCTTTGAAAAGCTCGTCCAGTTGCTTGCCCCATGTTGGTTTGATGTCTACTTTTAGTCCTTTCCGGTTTATAGCCTCCCGCAGGCTTTCCAAATCCCTGTGCTCTTCAAAATCTATGCCTGTATACTCAATCAATAAATCCCTCATGGTGGCTCTTGGCCACGGAGGGGAAAGCTCTATCCTATGGCCGGCATAGGTTATGGTGGTAGTGCCGAGGGCTTCTTGTGCTATGAAGGCTATCATCTCTTCCGTAAGGCGCATCATATCGTGGTAATCGGCATAAGCTTGGTAGCATTCCATCATGGTGAATTCGGGGTTATGGCGTGCGTCAAGCCCTTCGTTCCGGAAGTCTTTGCCTATTTCGTAAACCTTTTCAAAGCCTCCTACTATCAGGCGTTTGAGGTAAAGCTCGTCGGAAATGCGGAGGTAGAAAGAGCGTTCTAAGGCATGATACCAGGTCTCAAATGGTCTTGCGGCCGCACCCCCATAGATGGGCTGAAGGACAGGGGTTTCTACTTCTAAAAAGCCCCTGGAATCAAGGAAGTTGCGCATTGCTTTTACGATTTTGCTCCTTATGATGAAAATCTCTTTTACTTCCTCATTAGCTAGGAGGTCCAGGTAGCGCCTGCGGTAGCGAAGTTCCACATCTTGAAGGCCATGCCACTTTTCTGGGAGAGGATGGAGGGATTTGGCTAAGAGGCGATAATCTTCCACAAGGAGAGTGACTTCACCTGTGCGGGTTCGGAATATTTTGCCATGGGCTTCTATGAAATCACCGATATCAAAGAAGTCCAGGAAGAAGCGGTAGCGCTCATCTCCCAAGAGGTCTCGTCGGAACATTAGCTGGATTTTCCCGGAGCCATCGTTTATATTGGTGAAAGTTAACCCTCCCATGTTCCGGATAGCGATGAGCCTTCCGGCGAGGGTTATTCTGTTTTGGCCAAAGCTCTCATCCTGCTCAAATTTTTCCCGAGCTTCTTTTATAGAGTGCGTACGTTGAGCTTTGGCCGGATAGGGGTCAATCCCTAGTTCGCGCAGTTTTTCCAGTTTGCGCAGGCGCTGATAGAACTGGTCAGGTAGTTCCTGCAATTTGCCCTCCTGCGGTTTATTCAATGCTTATGACTTTAAAAGCGATGCGGCCAGCAGGGGCATTTACTACCACCGTATCGCCGACTTTTGCCCCCATAAGGGCTTTGCCTAAAGGGGATTCATTTGATATGCGCCCTTGAAGGGGATCGGCTTCGGTTGAGCCAACAATTACGTAAGTTTCCAGTTCGTCCTTCCCCTCTTCTAAAAGGGTGACCTTTGAGCCAAGGCATACTTGGTCAGCGCCTTCAGGTTTCTCAATTATTACAGCATTCTCCAAAATTTTCTCCAGGGTGATGATTCTGCCTTCTAAGAAGGCCTGAGCTGTTTTGGCCTCTTCGTAACCAGCGTTCTCCATAACATCTCCTTCGGCTTTAGCTTGGTGGATTTGCTGAGCGATTTCGGCCCTCTTTACAGTGCGAAGGTACTCAAGCTCTTCCTCCAGTTTTTTCTTGCCTTCCTGGGTAAGGTAAAATACTTTGCCTTGCTTGCTCATACACACCTCCGAGGAAATAAAAATAGCCCGCTTTGGGCTTTAATTTATTATACCCGGAAAATTGCTTGATGCCAAAACTCAGTCCAGGCTTTTGGGTGTGTCGCGAATTTGTGGGCGCCCTCATTTTTCCGCCCTCGTTTGCAGATGGTCCGCAGCGTTTTGGGGCCCACTCAGTGGCAGGTTGGAAGGAGTTGGTAGCTCACCCCTTGTTTTGGGGCACATTTCCCAAGCCCCCTGGCGGGGGACTA
>CAYOIS010000128.1:0-6185 GCA_964404055.1 uncultured Anaerolineae bacterium
TGCCTTGAGGGCAATGGGCTTTGAAGCTTTCGCTTCGCTAAAAGCTGAGGAAGAAGGCGAATGGCTTCTGGAAGCCTTTGTTCCTCCCCGCGATTTCAATCACCTAATCGGACCTCGTTCGCTAATAATTTTGGGAAAAGAAGGTGCAGGTAAAACGGCCCTGTACCGAGCACTCATTCATCATGCTCAGCCTTCTTACCTTACAGTTGAGTGGGAACCTTCTTTCCCCGCGATAGCCCCCTCCAAAATGGAAGGCCTGTTAGAAATGGTCCAGGCCTTGTTCCGATTTATAGCCTTAGCTTTACTGAGGCGAATGGCCAATGGCTCTTACTTAGCCAATGCCCCAGAATGGGCCAAGAATTTTATCTTCTCGTTTGCTCGCTATGCCTTAGGGGAAAAGTGGCAAGAAGAGCTTAATGCCAGAGGCCTTTCTGGGTTCATATTTCCCCTTTCCTCAGCAAGCCCTTTTCCCCCATCCTTGCTCAGTTCTCCTCCCCTTTGCATGGCTGAGCTTATCAAAGCCCTCTCCTCTTTCGGTTTAAAAGGTATATGGATTATGGGGGATTACTTTGATAGGTGGTTACTGACTGATAGGGAAATGGCCGTAGAATCCACAAAGGCTTTCTTCTCCACCTTGCCTCTTTTTGAAGTCCCAGGCTTTTGCTTCAAGGTCTTCTTCCCTTACAAGCCTGGGTTGACTGAGTTAACCAAAGCCAGTGGGATAGAGAGGAGGCGAATTGACCTTTACCGGCTTAGTTGGTCAAAGGAGGAGTTAAGGAACATTGTGGAAAAGAGATTTCAGGTGGCCAGTGGAGGAAGCGTAAATTCCCTTTCCCAAATTATAGAATCTAAGGCACTGCCTGAACTTCTTTCCTGGCTTGAGAGATGGGGAGGGGATTGCCCAAGGGGTTGGTTGGAAGCGGTTCGTCCTTTGGCTTTCTCCTATTTCAGCTCCGCTTCGGGTAAGCCTCTAAAGAGAAATGAGTGGATTGAAGTCCGCCGTTCTACGCCCCCTAGGCTTATTTTGAATTCCGAAGAAAAAAAGGTTATAGTTGGCTGGCGAGAAGTAGATGATATACCCGAAAGCCTCTTTTCTATCCTCACCTATTTGGATGAAAGGGCAGGAAAGCTGTGCACCCGCGAGGAGCTCTATTATAAAGCCTATAGGAAGCTTCCTGCAGTACCCCAAAGCCCTGCGGATCCTGGTTGGGAAGAACCTTGGACTTGGTCAGATGTATTGGATAATACTTTACACCGCCTGCGTCAGCTAATTGAGCCCGACCCTTCTGATCCCGTGCTATTGATAACCGTACGGGGTAAGGGGGTAAAGCTTGAAAGGTTACTCTAAGGTTTCTCTAAGCTAATTCAAAGGTTAAATGCAGAAAAGTGTGGTAAAAGGGAAATTACCATATATCGCATCGGGGCAAGGGTTTATGAACTATGAGCGGGAAAAATGGCTTAATAGCTTAGGGTTACGTTTTGATCCGTTTCGTTATTTAGAGGCCAGTGAAGACCCACACCTTTTTGATTACGTTGTAATGCGCGATGAAATCCTCCGCAAAGTATGGGTAGAAAACCATTCCCTTGTTTTTGCTCCCCCCGGCGGAGGCAAGACAGCCCTTAGGCTTTATTTCACCCGGGCTTGTTGGTTGCCTCCAGCACGAGGTTTCCCTTTCCCCCTCTCTTACGATATTCCGCGTTTCCTCCCCTGGCATAATACCCCATCTTTAGAGAGTCACCTTCAAGCCATCTTAAGGGCCGCAGCGGCAACTATTCTTACTATGCTGGCCCTTCGCCCTTTCCTTTGGGAAGAGTTACCGACTGAAGAGCGCGCTTCTGCTGTTTCCTTCCTCCATTCAGCTCTCCCCTTGCCCCTTGGCTTTTACGCTGAACAGATGAAAGCAGCCAAAAGCCCTGAGCCTCTATTTAACTCTTTCGGGAGGGCCCTAGCTTTTTCCGGCGTTCATCCCCACTTTGAGAAATTGCTTGATTTGCTCAACTTAATTGAACCTAAAACTTTGCCTAACTTAGGAAAGCAATGGGAAATTTTCTTAGAACTTGTTGAAGCCATGGGGTTTGCTGGGGTTTACCTTTTGGTAGATGGATTGGATTTTGCCTATGAAACCCAAGTTTCAGGGGAAAATGCTCTGAGCTTAATTAAACCCTTATTAGAGGCCATGCTTGAACTGGAAAGCCGTAGGGTGTTCCTGAAGGCCTTCCTTCCTGAAGAACATATAGCAATAATCGGAAGCCCCTTCTCCTACCTGAGTGTAACCATTGAATGGGACAAGCCTTTGCTTAAAGAACTTATACGCCGGCGCCTCCAAGTGGCCAGTGATGGCTCCATAGCAAGTTTGGATGCCCTTTGTTCACCCCCATTACGGGACCTTGATGAACTAATTCTGGAAAGTTCTCCCTCTTTGCTGCCAAGGGCCGTTATCCAAACAGTTTCTGAATTGTTTAATTCCCATCTAAGTAGGGCCGGTCCCGAAGGTTTGTTGGAAGTCGAAGACATTGAAGTCCTGAAAAAGCGCTTGGGGAGGGCGAACTATGTTCCTAGAATATAATGAAAGTCTATTCGTTGACCGGGAAGAAGAAATCAAATTCATCCAAGAAATGGTGCGCTCATTGAACCAAGGTTTCCCTTTAAAAGAGCGCACTATTTTTATCTTCGGGCCTATGGGTATCGGCAAAACTTGGCTTTTGAAGCACTTGTGCAAGGTTTTGGAAAAAGAAGCCTTTACTTTTTACCTTGACCTCTCAAAAGAGCCCTCGGTGGAGCAAATGATAAGCAAAACGGTAAATCAGTTAGAAAAATGGGGAATTACCCCTACTAAAGGGGAAGAGGCTTCTTTGGATGAACTTTCTCGCTGGCTTGTTTATGATGTTAATAGATTGCTTGAGGCAAATCCAGGCAAAAGTTTACTCCTCTGCTTGGACAGCATTGATCAAGTCCGATGGGAAATATTGAGCCAAGTGGAGGATTATATCATGGTGCCTTTACTGCGCATCCCGCGGGTTTTATTGCTTGTTGGGGGAAGGCGTTACGTTTACCCTTGGCGTGCTCCTGAGATTAGAGTTCATTATAAAACAAAGCTACTTAAGAAATTTAACTTAGAAGATTCAAAAGAGCAAGTAGAAAAGGTTAATAAAAGGCGTTGGGAAGAGATTGAGAGCATTCCTTGGCTTAAAGAAGCATTGGGTTATCCCTGGCTTAATTATCTTGCAGCCACAGAAGAAAAACTGGAGCATATTCCCGAAAAGGTAATAAACGAGGTTTTCAAAGATTTACCGCAGGACTTATTGCCCGTTATTGAACAACTTTCAATCCTGCGCTACTTTGATGAAACTCGCATACAGTTGCTGGTCAACGGTTACGCTGATAAGCCTTTTAAAGAGCGTCAAGAAATGGTGAGAATGCTTATGGACCTGGGTTTAGCTCGCTGGGACGAGGAAAAGAGGCTAGGATATGTCCTAGATAGCGGCCTTAGGATTATCTTAGAAACCAAATTGCGGAGGGATAACCCTGAGAAATGGCGAGAGCTTCACCAAAGAGCTTGTGATTTTTATAAGGCTTGGGCAGAAAACCCCAAATATGGTAAAATTTGGGAAGAGGAGGAAAAATACCACCAGGAAAAGCTTGAGGAGGGGGCCAAATGTTAGAACCTTTATTGCTTGGGATGCCAGCAGCGGGCATAGTACCTCTTATAGGCCGCCGGAAAGAGCTGGAAGAAATACGAAAAGCCGCTGAGGACAAAGAAACTAAGGTCGTTTACATAACAGGGCAAGGCGGCATCGGCAAAACTAGGCTAATCCAAGAGGCGCTAAATGAATTGAGGAAAAATCCTAACCTTATGGTATGCCAAGAGCCCATTGATTTCTATCACATTGCAAACCGGTCATTAGAAGGTTTGCTTGAAGCCATCAAGGCCAGTGTAGGCCTGGATTTACCTCGCTACCAGAAAGCCAGGGAAGAATTAGAGAAGCTCGTAATAACAGCGGGGGCTACTTTCAGGGAAATTGATGAGAAGCGGAGAGAAATGACAAAGGTCTTTCTTGAAGAGTGGGGGGAGATAAGCCGTGAGAAACGCCTTGTAATAGCCTTTGATACCCTGGAAAAGCTCCACTACGAGAGCGACCGAGTGCAAGAGCTTCTCGGAGTGGAATTGGAATATCCTGTAGTGCGGAGTTGGCTTTTCAAAGAATTTCTACTTAAAGCCTCTAATACCCTAATCCTCCTGGCTGGTAGGCCGAGGGCAGCTTTAGCACGGGAGCTAAAGGAAACCTTGGGAGATAAACTGGTGGAGATTGAACTTGGAGCTTTTTCTGAAGACGAAACTGAAGCATATTTTGAGGCTATAAAGAACAACCTTGCAGAGGGGAGCATAGAAAGGCAAAGGCTTGAGAGACTTACCCAGGAGATGCGTAGAGTAATCCATCTCCTCACCGAGGGGCGACCTATCCTCATTTCCCTCGTGGCCGATTACTTGGCCATAGCGGACCTATTGCTCCCCATTTTTGGAGAGCCTTTTGAAAAGGTAACTGGCTATTCCAAGGAAGAATTGGAAAGGACCAGAGCCCAAGTGGAAAGGGAGCTGGTGAATCAATTTAAAGAATTGCCTAACCCCCTACGGAGTACAGTCTACTACTTGGCTTGGACCAGGAAGGGGATGGAACCAGAGCTTCTGGCCAAAATAATGGGGCTAAACGTTGAAGAAGCCAGGGAAAGGCTGGAAGAAGCACGGAGGCTTTCCTTCGTTAAGACCAGACCAGGAGATAGTAGAGTCTTCTTACACGACGAGATGTATGAACTTGCAGAGAAGTACATTTTCCCCTTTACACCGCCCAATGAACATGCAGTGATTTATAATTCATGCATTGAATTTTACGAGAACAAAGTAGAAGAATTGCAAGAAAATTTGGCTAAACTTCATAGGGAAAAAAGCGAGCCTCAAGAGCTTGTCCAAAAGAGACAGGAGCTTATGGAAGCCAAAGCCACTTTGGTCCATTACAAGCTCATGCATAAGCCATCCGAAGGCTTTGCCTCTTACTTTAAAGCCGCTGAAGAAGCCTACCATGGAGCCGATATTGAAGCAGATATGCTGCTGAGAGAAGAAATTTTGGACTTCCTCGCTTTAAGGTTTGCAGAAAGTAAAGAAGAAGTAAACGGCCTAACGAGGAAAGAGGTAGAAGCTGAACTCAGCACAAGGTGGGTGAAAAGGCTTATAAACTTAGGGAAGTTTGAAAAAGCTTTGGAAATTGCGAACAAGATTGAGGATTTGGTGAAAGATCTACCTTTATTTGAAGCAGATTTGCTCATATCAAAAGCTTTTGCCCAAATAATGATGTGGAAGGACCTTGAAGTGGCAGAGAAAATGTTGGAAAAGGCTGTTAACTTTTTAGAGAAAACGCTTGAAAAAGAGCCGGGCAATGAAGTTGCAATGCTCCTCCTGGCTAAAGCTTTCAATTATATGGGCTACTTGTACAGAATCAGGGGCCAATATAAGAAAGCTGTAGAAAGATACAGCAATGCTATAGTCTACCAAAGAGCGCTGAAATTGGAAGCGCAGCAGGCTGAAACGCTCAACAACTCAGCTTTTGCCTTAGCTGAAGCTGGAGAGCCCCACATAGCTATGGCTCAAGGTCAGGATGCCTTGCAATTACGTCTTAGGCTTGGCTTCCCTTATCCCATTGGTTTGAGCTACAATACATTGGCACTTGTAGAGATTCGCCACTCAGATTACCCCAGAGCTAAGGATTATGCGGAAGAGGCTAAGAAAATTTTTGAAGAGATAGGTAACCGCCGTGGAGTTGGGCTTGCCTATTTGGCTTTGGCTGAGGCTCTTCTTAGGCTGAGTGCCAAGCCTGCATTAAGGGCAGAAGAGCTTTCTTGGGATACGAGGCTTAAATTGCTTGAAGAGGCGGAAAGATTGGCTAAAGAGGCCTTAAGTATATTCCAGAATCTTTACCCTGAAGAAGAGCGTGAGATAGAAGCTTGGCTGAGGCTTGGATGTGCTTGCAGGGACCAAGCGAGGTTCCTTGAAGAGGCGCGTAAAGAGGGTGCTGAGGAAAAAGCAAGAGAAGCAATGGATTGCTTTGAAAAGGTAGCAAAGCGAGCAAGAGAAAGAATGCCCTATAGAGCTGTAGAGGCCGTAGTTGATGAAGCATGGCTGGAATATTACATG
>CAYOIS010000129.1:0-6173 GCA_964404055.1 uncultured Anaerolineae bacterium
GGTGAAAGTTGCCTTGAAGAAAGGTAATTGGTATAATTAGTTGGTTTTGGGCTGGGAGGGAGGTAAAAGTGGCAGGAGTAATGAGTTCAAAGTGGGAAAATTTGGAGGTAAAGCCCGAAGACGTTGAGTTCTTGTATGAGCTTATCCTGGAAAGGGGCAAACCCGCACCTTTGGAAGATTTGGTATTAGCCTTTGCAGAGAAAGCCTGCAAGGAGCAAAAAGAGGAGATAAAGAAGCTTTTGGAAAAGGGGTTAATTTACAGGCCAAGCAACTCTTATAAGCCTGGGCAGGAAATCTTCTTCCCCTCTTTCGGCTTCACCAAAGCCAAAGTGTTAGGAGTAAGGCCTGGTTATAACCCCGATTACGGGGAATTTGAGGTCATAAAGGTCAAATTCTCCGACAGTGGAGAGGAGAGAGAGTTCGCTTCGGCTTTGAAAAAGCCCCATAAACTTGACCAAGAAACACCGGATGATTGGCTCTCAAAGTTCGGTTTTAACCCCAAAGCCATTGTTGAACGTTATGGCCGTACTATTGGCTCCGCTATAGCCAAGGCGCTATCCGAGGAAAAAGAGTTCATATCTTTCGGCGCGCTCTGGTTCCTCAAACCCTTAATGCTGGAAATCCACGAAGGCCACCTCAATATAGCTGAAGCAGCTATAGAAATAGCCCAGCGCCCTCTACCCCCCACCGAAATCCTCAAGCATCTGGACTTTCCTGATACTTACCCCTTAAGCTTGCAGGTCTTTTCCCTCAACGTAGCTTTGTCTCAGGACAAACGCTTCTCCCAAGTTGGGCCCAAGGGGCAGCCTCTATGGTTCCTCCGGCGGTTTGAGCCCCCTGAAGTAGCTCAAGAGCCCGAACGGCTTATCTACTCTCCCATACCATATAAAGAGACTGCTCTTACCCCAGAGTTATTGGAGCTTGCCCAAAGAGTGGAAGATGAGGCCAATGATTGGGATTTGTTCCCGGAGCTTCCAGTGGCCAGAGAAAGCGTAACCATCGCTTTGCCATACCATCACTTGCGCTCCGGAACTTTGCCAATAACCCCTAGGACCGCCCCCTTCTTCCCAGAAGGGGAATCAGGCCTGACTTTGATAAACTTCGTGGATGAGGTAAGTGGGGAAAAATTCTACGGCTGGGCCATCCATTCCCGCAAGTATGTAGCAGGCCTTAGGAACTGGTACGATAAAATAGGAGCTACCGCTGGGACTTACCTGACCCTCACCCGTGGCCGAGGCCCAACGGAAGTGAGGTTAAAATTTACCCCCAGACGCATAAAGAGGGATTGGGTTAAGGTGGCTAAAGTCCAAAACGAGCGCCTTACATTTGAAATTCAGCTCAAGCAACTTGCCTGCGATTTTGACGAGCTTATGATGATAGTAGAGGGAGAAAGGGATAAAATTGATGCTCTTAAGCGGAAAGTGGATTCCAGTGCCAAAAGCCTTTATGAGCTTTTGGTCCAAATATTCCCCGAACTGTTAAAGCTCAGCCCTCAAGGGACAGTCCACTTTTTAACCCTTTACACTGCCGTAAACCTCGTGAAGCGCTGCCCACCTCTGCCACTCCTCTCCGAACTGAATTCTAACCCTTGCTTCATATACAAGGGCAGCGGTTACTGGTCCTTTGACGAAAGCAGAGCATAGGGGTTGGAAAAATGATGGGGTTGGTTAATGTGAACACCAAATTGCACATAGATTTAGAGTGGTGGGAGAAAGAGGGCAAAGACTTTAACTATTTTCTTTACCAAGAGATGTGCCCTGAATGCAAGGAGCACATCAAAGATTTTAACAAAGCAATTTACATTGACTGGATAGACCCGGAAACAGCGGAAGTAAAGCGGCTCAACGGGCTATGGGAAACGCTTATTACCTGCTGTAGCCAGAAGCCGGATTACATCAACCCTGAACTTCCAATCACTAAAGCCGTCTTTCGGATATTCCTGGCTAACCGCAATGAGCCCCTTTCGGCGATGGAGCTGGCCGAACGCTATGGAGATAAAATTGGGGTTTCCGACCCCCACCGTATCCTTCGTATTCTGACGGCAGGCAAAGTCTACAACGGCATAAAACCTATTAAACCAAGCAAGCCCAGTTAATATTGGCAACATCGGGGCCGCTCCAGCTGATAGACGCAGGAGCAACCTTGAAAACTTCATTAACCGGCAACGAGGCCGGAAAGGAGAAAAGCCATGAGGGGAAAAGACCTGCCTTTAATCCTCACCATTGACAGCGGTACTACTTCCTGCAAAGCCGGCTTAGTAACCCCCTACGGGGAAGTCCTGGCCTGGGTTAAAAGTGAAAAATCGGCCCCGATTTATTTCCTCCCCAAAGGTGGTGCTGAGCAGAACCCCGAAGAATGCTGGGCCATAATCTTATCCACTGTCCAACGCCTGAAAGAAGAATTTCCCATTCCTCCCGAGCGAATTGCTGCCTTAGCTGTGACCGCCCCTTGGTCTACTACTATCCCTGTTGATAGAGGGGGTAAGCACCTGGGGAACACTATAATGTGGATGGACACCCGTGGAGCGCCTTACGTTAAAGAGATAACACGGGGCTTGCTCAATTTCCAGGGGTATGGCCTCAGCAAAGTCTTCACCTGGGTGAGACTGACCGGAGGCATACCTACCCATGCCGGGAAAGACCCCATAGGCCACATCCTCTTCCTCAAAAATGAGCGGCCCGAAGTATACAAGGCAGCCTACAAATTCCTGGAGCTTAAGGATTACCTTAACCTTAGACTGACAGGGAAATTTGCCTCCGATTATGCCACTATAGCCCTGTATTGGCTGACCGATAACCGTGATATCAATAACGTCCGTTATGACCAACGCTTATTGCGCCTGGCGGGCATTGATGCGGAAAAGCTCCCGCCCCTCTACCCGACAACCCATGTTTTAGGGCCTTTGCTTCCTGCTCCAGCCGAGGAACTGGGGCTTCCTCCTGGAATACCAGTAGTCATCTCCACGCCTGATTACCATGCTTCCGTCTTAGGCTCAGGAGCTCTACGGGATTATGAACCCCACATATACGTTGGAACTTCCTCCTGGCTTTCCTGCCACGTGCCTTTTAAGAAAACAGATTTGGTCCACAGCATAGGTTCGCTTCCTTCAGCCTTGCCTGGAAGGTATTTCGTTGCCAATGAGCAAGAGTGTGCAGGATCGTGCCTCACTTTCCTCCTCAACCTATTCTTTGCCCAGGATTCCCTCGGTACCGGCCCCATGCCGGAAAACCCCTACAAAAAGCTTGACGAATTAGCAAGTTCGGCCCCTGTGGGGAGCGGAGGCGTAATCTTCGCTCCCTGGCTCTACGGAGAGCGCACTCCGGTAGAGGACCCCTCTTTGAGGGGAAGCTTTTTCAATCTTTCCTTGGGCACCAGCCGAGCTGAGATAGTGCGAGCTGTTATGGAAGGAGTAGCTCTTAACCTGCGCTGGCTCCTCCCATGCGTAGAGGGATTCATCGGGAGAAGGTTTGGAGATATAAACATAATTGGCGGAGGGGGCTCTTCGGAAATCTGGTGCCAAATCTTTGCCGATGTGCTGGGTCGACCTATTCGCCAAGTGAAGGACCCAGCGGCAGCCGGCTTAAGGGGCCTTGGAATCCTCGCCAGCCTATCCTTGGGCTTATCTGATTTGGAAAGCTGCACCAAGGGCGTGGCCATTACCAAAACATTCAAGCCCGACCCGCAAAACCACAAGGTTTACACCGAAATCTTTGAAGCTTTCATGCAATTTTACCGTAACAACCGCTCCCTCTTCCGTCGCCTTAATCCAATTTGAGGAGGTATAAAGCTATGGACCCCATGAAGATTTTAGGGTTACTCCCCAAAGGTTTAGCCCGCTTCTTGGAGGACGTTACAAAGCGAGTGCCAGCTTTGAGAAAACGTTTGGAAGGGGAATACGAACGCCTCCTGGAAGGTATGGAGGAAGCGCTGAAGCCCTACAGAGATGCTCCATCCTTCACCCGCCTGCCTGAAGAAGGTTTAAAGCCGGAGGAAATCCTCAGCCTAATGGAAGCCCTGAACGCACGCGAAGAGTGGCGCTGGAAAGAAGGCTATGCCTCTGGAGCCGTCTATCATGGGGCCGATGAGCACATTGATTTCATAAGCAAGGTTTACTCCCTCAACTCTCAAAGTAACCCTCTCCACGCTGACCTTTGGCCCAGCACGATAAAGTATGAAGCCGAAATCGTGGCCATGACAGCGCGCATGCTTGGAGCTGAAGAAGCCCAGAAAATGGACCCGACCGCTCACATCTGCGGCACAGTAACCTCGGGTGGGACTGAAAGCATCCTTATGGCTATGAAGGCTTACCGGGATTGGGCAAGGGAGAAGAAGGGCATAACCAATCCCGAAATGGTGCTTCCTGAGACAGCCCACCCGGCCTTTGAAAAAGCTGCCCATTATTTTGGCTACAAAGTTGTTCGCATCCCTGTGGATAAAGACTTCCGGGCGGATGTGAAAGCGGCCCGCAAGGCGATAACCCGCAATACAGTAGTGATTGTCGGCTCTGCACCCTCATTCCCCCATGGGATAATTGACCCCATACCTGAACTGTCAAGGATTGCTTTTGAACATAGCATAGGCTTCCATACTGACGCTTGTCTTGGGGGATTTATCCTTCCTTGGGCGGAAAAGCTAGGGTACAAAATAACGCCTTTTGACTTCCGCCTTCCAGGAGTTACCTCCATCTCCGCCGATACCCACAAATACGGATATGCAGCCAAAGGTACCTCCGTAATCTTATACCGCAATCCTGAGCTCCGCCGCTACCAATATTTCGCGGCTTCCGATTGGCCTGGTGGCCTGTATGCTTCTCCTTCTATAGCTGGTAGCCGTCCAGGAGCGCTGATAGCCATTTGCTGGGCCGTAATGCTCAAAATGGGGGAAAAGGGCTACTTGGAAGCCACTAAGCGCATTTTAGAGACCGCCCGCAAAATCCGCGAGGGCATTGAATCCATCCCTGGCCTCAAAGTTTTGGGTGACCCCCTCTGGATAATAGCTTTTGCCTCCGATGAGTTTGACATTTACCGAGTTATGGAGAAGATGGCCGAAAAAGGATGGAGCTTGAACGGCCTCCAGAACCCACCGGCCGTGCACATAGCTGTGACCCTTCGCCATACAATGCCCGGCGTTGCGGAGCGGTTCATTGAAGACCTGAGGAGCGCAGTTGAAGAGGTGAAGGCCAAACCCTCGGAGAAAGGACGCATAGCGCCAATATACGGCATGGCTGCATCTTTGCCTTTCCGCGGCATGGTAAAAGAGCTATTGAAACGCTACCTTGACCTTTTGTATTCGGTTTAAATTGACCGCAATGGCAGAATACTCTCGGCCTATACAATTTGCCTGGGGCTAAGAGGTGCATAGGCTTGTGAATTTCCTCCGTTACCTTGACAAGCGCTCCTTTCTGGGCTTTAAAGTCTGGGAATTTTCCTTCCAAAGCCTGTTTCACCCTTATGGGCTTTGGTTCTTAAAGCGCATTGTCCTCCGCCATCCGCTGGCTACATTGAAAGGACTTATACGATATCGCGAGCTTGTAATCCAAAATGCTCTGGGCGGAGCTGTAAATTTCATAGGCCTTAGAAACCCCATTGAACTGCTTGAAGAGCCACAAAATTTGATGATTGCTTTAGGGTACTGCCAAAAGCCGTTTGATTGCCCAGCCGGACGCTTCCAAACCAATTGCCTCCTTCCTGAGCATTGCCCCCAAGACTGCCCTATTAAGGGCCTAATTCGTGCCGGCCTTGCACTCGGAGCCAAAGTTTACACTATGACTAGCGCTTTGAGGATTGGCCAGGACGTTTTACTCCCCGCCTTGGAAGAGGGGAAACCTTCCAAAATTTTAGCCTTTGTTTGTCCCTACTCCCTCCACCCTTTTGCCCTGGCCTGTCTTATTTGCGGCCTCAGAGGGGTCATCCTAACCTTTGCCCGAGGAGCTTGCGCCGATTATGTCTCCTGGCTCTTGGCCGATAAGGGCATAAAACCTGAGCAGACCTCCATCGGCCCTGAGGGAAAGGGGTTCCTCGCAAAACTATTTTCCGAAGTGCAGGAGGCTAACGCTTTAAATGGGAAAAGGGGTGTGTCCAATCCCCCTTGCTCACAAAGGGACGTCCCAACAATTCCGGCACGCCCATAGGGCATGGGATATGTCCCAGAATTGTGAATGCACTAATTTTCCC
>CAYOIS010000130.1:0-6141 GCA_964404055.1 uncultured Anaerolineae bacterium
GCTTTGCGTAGATTAAGAGGTCATCGCCAGGAGAATAAAAATCGGGGATTTTGGCCTGGAGGCGGTAGCCACAGGCTTCGTAAAATTTCCTCGCCGGAGCATAGGAAGGAGTCCCTGAGGTTTCCACTAAGATTAGCCTCCCCCCCATCGCCTTCACTTCCTCCTCCATCTTTGCCACAAGGAGCTTTCCTATCCCACACCGGCGGGCTTCAGAGGATACAGCTATCCAGTAAAGGTCAAAGGTTCCACAGGTTAAAGGGCGAGGGCCAAAACAGATAAAACCAACCACCCTCCCGTTCTCACGGTAAACCAGGAATTCGTACCCGCTTGCTTTGCCCTTCGCCAGGTATTCCTTCCAAAGTTCTTCAACACATTCAATTTCAACAAGGTTAAAGACCTCAGTTTTTTTCAGGATTTCAAGAAGCTGCGGGCCGTCTTCCTCCCTCGCTTCCTCTACCATGAAATCAAATCATACTCCATCTATGGCCAGGCGCAAAATGCGCACCACCATTTCGGTGTAGGTGTAGCCAGCAGCCTTGGCTGCCCGGTAAAAGCCAGCATCGGGGGATAGGTCCGGGTTGCAGTTTACTTCTAAAACGTAAGGGTTTCCCTCAGGGTCAACCCTCATGTCAACCCTGGCATATCCCCGGCAACCGATAGCATGCCATGCTTTCTTGGCTACTTCTTCTATCCTGCCCTTGAGCTCAGGGTCCACAACGGCAGGGCAGATGACAGGAGTGTTCTTGTATTCAAACGAATCCGGTTCCCATTTGGCGGCAAAGGAAACGATTCGCTCCAAAGGGTTGGAGAAGGCGCTGAAATCTACCTCGGCCAGGGGAAGCACCTGAGGTTCGTTACCCCAAAGGGAAACGTTGAATTCCCGGCCTAAGATGAACTCTTCGGCCAGGGCGGCTTGGCGGTAACGGTTGAGGATGTAAGCGACCCTCTCCCTGAGCTGGTAAGGGTCCGTAACCACTGAGCTTGCCCTTATCCCTATGCTCGCATCTTCCGAGACAGGCTTGACTATGACCGGGCAATTAGGTTGCCAGCCGTCTACCTCTGCCGGATCCCTCAGGAGCCTCCAGGGAGGGGTTGGAACCCCAGCTCGGGCCAGGATTTCTTTAGCCTTGGCTTTATTGGTGGAAAGGGCGATGGCTTCCCCAGGGGAGCCAGTGAAGCGATAGCCCATTGCTTCCAGCGCCCAGGCGATCCGAGCTTCTTCAAAGAGCCTCCCCTCAAGCCCTTCCCCAAGGTTGAACACAACCCAGTCCTTAGGGGGGTAAGGGGCGAGGGCCGCCTCTATGTCCGTACTAAAGGCTACAATTTCTACGGTGTATCCAGCCTCCCTAAGGGCTGCAGCCACCGCACGAGCGCAGGCTATAACTCCGTGTTCGGCCAGGATGTCCTTGGGTTCGCCTTTGACCAGGTGCTGGCTGTAATTGTAAAGGACAAGGACTTTGCCGGCCCCCATTTCTCCTCCTCATGCCAGCCCATATCTCCTCAAAGCCAAGTTCAAAATTTCGTTCACCAGGCGCTCGTAGGGAACTCCTTCAGCCCTGGCCACAAGGACTATATCGCTGTAGTGGGGGTTGAGGCCTGGGAGGGTGTTTATCTCCATTAGGTAAGGCCTTCCATCGGAGCCAAGGCGTATGTCAACTCTGGCCACGTCAAGGGCTCCTATGGCTTCAAAAGCGGCCACCGCCAGCCTCTTAAGCTCCCTCTCCAGCTCCGGCTCAATCGGGGCTGGGCAGAGGTAACGGGGGCCGAGGGGGTTTTCGGTCTTAACTTGGCTTGTGTAGAGGCCTCCGGCCTCACTTACCGGGCTTAAATCAATCTCCATCGGCGGAAAGACATGGAAGCCTCTTTCGTCGTAAAAATCCGAAGGCGGTTTGG
Source organism: uncultured Anaerolineae bacterium (assembly GCA_964404055.1). GTDB lineage: Bacteria > Chloroflexota > Anaerolineae > SpSt-600 > SpSt-600 > SpSt-600. Next base: position 1,894 of record CAYOIS010000130.1, read on the forward strand.
CCCCAGGGGGCAAAGTGTTTCCCAAAAGGCCTACAGTGAATTCCCTTCCAGGCAGGAATTCCTCCACCAAAGCTGGCTGGCGGTAGGTCTTTATGAGCCAATGGACCTGTTCCCTCAGCTCTTGCTCGTTGTGCAAGATGGACCGGGAGCTTATCCCCATCCCGGAGCCTTCCCGCGATGGCTTGGCGAAGAGGGGGAAGCGCAAGGATGGGTCAAGAGGCTCATCCCCGCGCACGAAGACCTGGAAGGGGGCAGTGGGGAGGCCGCAATCCCTCCAAACCCTCTTGGCCATGGCCTTGTCCAGTGAGAGAGCGTGGGCCAAGATTTTGGAGCCGGTATAGGGTATACCAAGCATCTCCAAGAGGGCCGGGACCTGAGATTCACGGGCGTCTCCCTGGTGCCCTTCACAAATGTTGAAGCAGATGTCAGGCTTTGCCTGCCGGATGGTATCAAGCAAAGTCACATCCCCTTCCAGTGGAATGACTTCGTGTCCGCCGGCTTCCAAGGCCTTAACTAAAGCCTCCACAGTCTCCTCGGTATCGTATTCGGCCAAGGCATCGGGAGGGGCATCGGGTGGGAGGGGGACATTGCGCTTGAGATTGAAGAGGAGGGCGACCCTCAACCTCCTCATCTCTCAACCTCCGCCTTCCGAGATTGAACCAAGATTTCCAACCGCCGCCGGTGCACTTCTTCCCACCCTTGAGGGGCAATGGAGTTCATCTTCCCAGCCAAAATACCGGCAATCCCATCCTGTCCGCTTTCCCTTGCGCTTTGGCAATAAGGGCAGGTTTGAGGGTCATGGGGATTGTAATAAGAGGGCTGGATGTAAGCCCCGATGAAACCTTCGTAGTTGCGAAGGACCACTTTGCTTTCGGACATGCTCAGGAGGTAATTTGGGGATATGGGGACCTTGCCGCCTCCGCCAGGCATGTCAATTACATAGGAAGGGATGGCGAATCCAGAGGTATGACCCCTCAGGGCCTCCATAATTTCAATCCCCTTGGCCACTGGAGTGCGGAAGTGGGATGTCCCAGGAACAAGGTCGCACTGATAGAGGTAATATGGGCGGACCCGGTTCTTGACAAGCTTGCGGACAAGGGCCAGGATTACGTTTGGGCAATCGTTTATCCCGGCCAGGAGGACCGATTGACTACCCAAGGGGATTCCAGCATCGGCCAAGAGGGCAAGGGCCCTCTCAACCTCAGGGGTTATCTCTTTGGGGTGATTGAAGTGGATGTTCATCCAGAGGGGGTGGTAGCGGCGAAGCATCCCCACCAGCTCCTCGTTGATGCGTTGTGGTAGGAAGACCGGAACCCTTGTCCCGATTCGGATTACTTCCACGTGGGGGATTTCCCGCAGCTTCTTGAGTATCATCTCCAGGATGTGCTGGGGCAAGATTAGGGGGTCACCTCCGGAGATGAGGACATCCCTCACTTGGGGGTTAGAGGCGATGTAATCAAGCTGGCGTTCGTAGTCAGCGAGGGAGAACTGGGCTCTTGGGTTGCCTACAATACGGCTCCGAGTGCAGTAGCGGCAGTAGCTGGCGCACTGGGTAGTCACAAGCATGAGGACCCTATCGGGGTAGCGGTGGACGAGGCCAGGGACAGGGGAATGAGCATCTTCGGCCAAGGAGTCCTCCACCTCTTCAGGGGCAATGAAAAACTCTTTTACAGTTGGGACAACCTGCCGCCTTATCGGGCAATTGGGGTCATCCGGGTCCATGAGGCTTGCAAAGTATGGGGTTATATCAACCCGGAAGCGGGAGGGAACTGAGAGGGCTTCTTCCTCTTCAGGGGTAAGGTTAATAACCTTGGAAAGCTCTTCCTTGGAATTTAGGCGATGGGTTAGCTGCCACCGCCAATCGTTCCACTGCTCAAGAGGCACCTCCTCCCAGGGGTGAGGGGGCCTCCTACGTCCTGGGGGCTCCTCAATTTCCCTTCCCATTTCCTTCTCCCTCCTTAGCCTTAAGTTTTACCATTCTTCTTCCTCTTCTTCTTCGCCCCATTCCTCTTCCCACTCTTCCTCTTCTTCAAAGAGGAAGTCCAATTCCAGGGGCTTTACGCTCACCACCTCAAGCTCAGTACCGCAGCTTGGGCAGATGACCACTTGCCCCAAGCGAGGGGCCTCCAATGTAATCTCTTCATCGCAATTTGGACAAAAAGCAGTTGGCATCTCTACCTCCCGTTTGTAAATTTTCAGGAGCATATCATAGCATCGGGTGGTGAAAAAGGCGTTGAAAAGTTGTGATAAAGCCGTGGAAAATCGGGGGAAGACATACGAATTTTCGTATGGCTTCACTCTGGGGGGTTAAAGGAGTAGCCTAAGCCTGGGATAGTGTGGATGTAGCGCGGGTGGTGGGGGTCGGGCTCTATCTTGGCCCTGAGCCGGCTTATTAGCCCCCTCACCAACTCCTTATCGCCTTTCCCGGCGTATCCCCATACTCTTTCCACTATAGTTTCAACTGGCAGAACTTGGCCTTTGTGGAGCATGAGGGCATGGAGGAGGCGGAATTCCAAGTGCGTTAGGCGGACCAAATTCTTCCCTTCAATCTCCACCGTCCTACTTACGGGGTCGAGGGTAAGGCCAGCTACGCTCCAGAGGGGGACTTTTTGTAGTGGTGCACCGGAGGCTCGCCGCACGAGGGCCTTGACCTGAGCTATGAGGATAGGTATGCTGAAGGGCCTGGTGATGACCAAATCGGCTCCGGCTTCCAAGAGGGCACAATAGAGGCTTTCGCTCAATGGGTCAACGATGAGAGCAAGGGGAACCTCGGTCTCGGCTCGGATTTGCCGGACATAGGGCAATGGGTCGCCCTCAGGCGGAGCTAAAAGGATGAGGTCGGCGGGCCTTTCAAGCCAGGACTGAAGAGCCTTCCCCAAATCCCTGGCCTGGGTGACCATGAAGCCGGCCCTCTGGAGGGCCAAAGCCAAGACTGCACCTTCGTCAGGGTCGCGCGGCACCAGAAGCGCGAACATCTATCTCCTTGAGTAGCTCCCAGACAAAACCTTCGGTTTTCTCCACTACTTGCAGGTCAAGGTTTTCCAAGGTATCGGTTGGGCGATGCCAGCCGGGGAGGAGTCCATCTTTCCTCAGGCCGACCATTGTAAGGACCCTGAAGCCATGCTTTACTCCGATGGCTCCTTCGGTATAAGCACCTCGGAAAGCCTTGGAGTAGGCCCCAAATTCAGGGTGAGATGAAGCGATTTTGTCCGCCAAGGTCAAAAGCTCCTTATCGCTGTGGGAGGTGAGTAAGAATGTTTCCTTGGTTATGTAAACGGGGCCAGTATCTTTGCCCCCTACACTGTCCAAGACAAGCCATATGGCTTTCCCCAGCTCCCCCTTGTGGGCTTGAGCGAAGGCTTCCGCACCGTAACAGCCCACTTCCTCACACCCTGAAAGGACGGCCCAAACTTCAGTGTTCTCCAATGGGGAGCGAGCCAGCCTTTCAGCAATGCTCAGCACTATTCCAGCCCCGCTGGCATTATCGTTAGCACCGGCGGTGTAAGGGGTAAAGTCGGCCTGGATTGTTATCAGGAAGATGCCCAGGATTACCAAAGCGAAGGGGAGGGAAGCAAATTTCAAAGCCGGGATTGGAGAAAAAAACCCCGCCAAGAAAAGAGCGATAAGAACCAAAGCTGAAAAGAGTCCGAGGGGGACAAGGCTGCCGAAAATCATAAGCCAGCCGGTTGAGGAGAAGACCAATGGGGTACGGTGTGTATCAAGATGGCCCATGAGCACGACTCTTTCTCGGACTTCGCCTTTAGGGGCTATTTTGGCCACTACGTTTTGGCTTCGGCCTTTGGGCAGGAGTAGGCGAATAGGGTTGGGCCTGAAGGCAAGCTCCAACAGAACCGAGACCAGGGCTATAGCCGAGAGGGCAAAGGCGATGATGGCCCCCTGCCTTCCAGCGAAAAGGAACAGGAGCTCGCTTATAAGGGCCAAGGCGGAGAAGAGAGCATAGGGTTGCCAAGCGGACTTTGCACTTGTGAATGGCTCAATGAAGGGGCTAAGGCCTTCTTTGCTCAAGACTTCAAAAGCGTATTGGGCGGCCTCGGCCTCTTTCGGGGTAGTAGAGCCCCTCGGTCCTATATCCCCCGCCAAACGGCGGATATGCTCCATAGCTGGCATATCAAATGCCCCCTCAAGATTAATTCAAAGTTAGTTTAGCATCAAGCCCGGCAAAAGTCAAAAGGGGGCAGTGCTTGCGCCAAAAGCAAATGTGTGCTATGCTTTCATTGTAAACTTTTG
>CAYOIS010000131.1:0-6076 GCA_964404055.1 uncultured Anaerolineae bacterium
TTTCTCTTTTTGCCATTTACTAATCCTTGGGCTATAATTTGGAGGAAAACTTTTGGAACAAAGCTTAAGGAGCTATGGTTGGGGAAGTAGAACTGAGGGTAAGGTTCGCGGAAACCGATGCGCAAGGAGTCGTTTACTATGCCAATTACTTCGTCTGGTTTGAAGTAGCCAGGGTAAATTTCCTAAGGTCCTTGGGCTTCAGTTACGCCGAGGCAGAAAAAGCAGGCATAGGCTTTGTAATAGCTGAGGCTTCCTGCCGTTACTTAGCCCCGGCTCGCTTTGATGACTTGATTAAAATCAGGACATGGGTAGAGGAGGTGAAAAATTCCAGCTTCACCTTAGCTTACGAAGTCCTGAATGCCCAAACAAGCCAGCTTCTGGCCCAGGGCCGAACAGTCCAGGTCTTCGTAGACATGAAGGGGAGCCGAAAGCCTATTCCAATACCTCCTGCCTTAAAGGAGGCCTTGGAGAAAGCACGAGATGGAGAAAATCTTGAATAAGATTGTGCGGATAGAAGGGCAGGTAAAAGGCATAAGGGAAATGGTTGAAGAAGGGCGGGAATGCACCGAGATTTTAACCCAAATCATGGCTGCCAGGGCAGCCCTGGAAAGCGTAGCATTGGATTTGGTCAGCAGCTACCTTGAGCAGTGTATTCCAGAAAACGACCGTAAGAAATTGGTCCAAACCCTTAAGCTCTTTCTGAGGAGGTGGTAGAAATGGCCAAACCCTTGGAAGTAAACGCCGATGCCTTCTCCAAAGAAGTCTTAGAAGAGCCCGGGCCCGTCTTGGTGGACTTTTGGGCTGAGTGGTGTGGCCCTTGCCGAATGCTTGCTCCGGTTGTGGAGGAAATCGCGCGGGAGATGGATAAGAAGTTGAAAGTGGTTAAAGTAAACGTTGATTTGAACCCTTCTCTTGCCGCTTCTTACGGGATAATGGGAATTCCTACCCTTATCCTTTTCAAAGAAGGGAAGCCCGTGGAAAGGCTTATAGGATACATGCCTAAAGCCAAGATTGTGGAGGCCATAAACCGCCATATTTAGGAAGGAGGTGATTGGGAGCAATGCCTAAGAGGACTTATCAGCCCAAAGTGCGGCACCGTTTCCGAGTGCATGGTTTCCTGGCTAGGATGAGGACAAAAGGTGGTAGAAAAGTGTTGAAGGCCAGGCGGCTTAAAGGGCGATGGCGCCTTACTGTTGATTGATGCGGTTTAAGCTCTGGCACCTTCGGCTAAAGGACCCTGGGCGGATTGAGGAGCTTAGGCGTGAAGGGACAGCTTGGAGTAACCCATATGTGGTGCTTTTAGGTTTGCCGGGAGAGCCTGGGAAGTTGCGGGTGGCCTTTTCCTCCAGCCGTAAAATAGGGAAAATAGCGCGCCGCAACCGGGCCCGCAGGCTCCTTAGGGAAGCCGTGAGGTTGAACCAGCACCACATTAAAAAAGGTTGGGACCTTCTATTTATAGCCAAGGCTGGCCTGGCCGAAGCTTCCTTTGAACAAGCCCAGGAAGCAGTGAAAGAGGTCCTTAAGAAAGCACGCTTGTGGCAGGAGGAGATAGAGTGAAAAAATTGGCCCTCCTTTTAATTCGCTTTTACCAAAGATTCATCTCGCCACTTAAACCCCCCACCTGCCGTTTCTACCCTTCCTGCTCTGAATACACCTATCAGGCTATAGCTCGCTATGGCCTGCTTAAGGGGGGATGGTTGGGGGTAAAGCGCTTGAGCCGCTGTCACCCTTGGAACCCCGGCGGATACGATCCTGTTCCTTAGGAGAGGAGAGATGTGGGACCTTCTTGTGGTAACGCCTATAAAGGAAAGCATAACTTTCCTAAGCCATGCCATTGCTTCAGTTGGCATACCTTACTCCTTCGGCTTTGGGATAATCCTATTTACCCTCATCATCAAGCTCCTCACCTTGCCCCTGAACATCCAACAGATGCGGGCAGCTAAAGCCCTGCAAGACCTTCAGCCTAAGCTCCAAGAGCTTCAGAAAAAATATGGGAAGGATAGGGAAAAGCTGGCCCAAGAGCAGATGAAGCTTTACAGGGAGGCCAATGTTAACCCGTTGGCTGGGTGCTTGCCAAGTCTTGTCCAACTCCCGATCTGGATAGGACTTTACCAAGCTCTGTTCAGAATGGCACAGGAAGGAATCTTAGCCGAAGGGTTCTTCTTCATCCCAAGCCTTGCTAAGCCAGTGGGAATGGGTTGGCTTTGGCCTCCTTCGGCCTGGCACTGGCCCGATATGCCAGCTTACCTCGTCTTACCCGTCCTCACCCTCGTAACCCAGCTTTTGGTTCAGAAAATGAGCTCTCCTCCTACAACTGACCCACAACAGGCAGCTATGAACCAGATGATGTATTTCTTCCCTTTCATGCTCTTCTTCTTTGCTCTCCAGGTTCCTTCAGGCCTAAGCTTATACTGGGTGGTCATGAACCTATTCACCATGGTCCAGCAATACATATTCATGCGGGGGTGGAAGAAGCCTACCCTTGCGGGGAGGAAAACCCATGGCGAACGGACCAAAAAGCTTTGAGGTTACTGGTCCGACCGTTGATGAAGCCATAAGTAAAGGTTTAGCTGAGCTTGGGAAAAGTTTAGAGGAAGTGGAGATAGAGGTTATCTCCGAAGGGAAAAAGGGGTGGCTTTTCTTCAAAGGAGAGCCGGCTAAAGTCAAAATCACCGTGAAAGAGCCTCCCAGCGTGGAAGAAATAGCTAAGGAAACCTTGGCAAACCTTGTGGAGAAGATGGGATTCAAGGCCAAGGTCGTGAGCCGAATCGGCTATTATATGGTGGGTGAGGAGGGTGAGGAGCCACCCTTGGTCCTTAACCTCACAGGCTATGGCTTGGATATGCTCATAGGTCGGAAAGGCGAAATACTTTCAGCCCTTCAGCTACTTACAAGGGCAATCGTCAGCCGTAAGGTAAGCAAAAATGCCAACATAATTGTGGACGTGGAAAATTACCGAGCCAGGAGGTGGAAGTATTTATCCCGCCTTGCCCTCCGGATGGCAGAGAAAGTGGAGAGAACGCATAGAACTGTTGTCCTTGAGCCCATGCCCCCTTACGAACGTCGCATAATCCACCTGGCTTTGAGGAACCACCCTACCGTGACTACTAAAAGCATAGGCGAAGGGGAAAAGCGGCGAGTTACCATATTCCTTAAAGACCAAGAGGGATGAATCCCATATCTCTGCCTGATTTTTTAGCCATAGGCCACGTAACCAAAGATTTAACTCCGGAGGGCTGGACCCTTGGGGGAACTGTTTCCTATGCCTCTATAACCGCCAGAAACTTGGGCAAGAAAGCGGCTATTGTGACTTGCGCGGGCAAGGATTTGCCATTGGAAAGGTTCCTTGACGGGGTGGAAATATTCAGCGCCAGTAGCTCTGGCACTACCACTTTCCAGAACATCTACTCGGCCGAGAGGCGAACCCAGTTTGTAAGGGAGGTAGCCCCTAAGATAACCCCATCACACATTCCCGAAAGCTGGCGCAAAGTGCCCATAGTTCTCATTGGACCTGTTGCTATGGAAGTGGAAGAAGAAGTAGTGGACCTCTTCCCAGAATCCTTGGTAGGGATAACTCCACAGGGCTGGATGCGGCGTTGGGACCGAGATGGTTTGGTCCATTACCGTCTTTGGGAGGAAGCGCCTCGTATCCTCCCTAAAGTCAAAGCTTTAATCTTGAGCGAGGAAGATGTGCAAGGGGATTTGAAGCTTGTGGAAGAATTTGCGCGCTTGGTAAATATCCTCGTACTTACTCGGGCTGAGCGTGGTGCTACGCTCTATTGGGAAGGGAAAAAGGAAAACTTCCCTGCCCGACCTGCTCGCTTGGTAGACCCCACTGGTGCTGGCGATGTCTTTGCAGCCGCTTTCCTCATCCGCTACTACGAAACTGGCGACCCTCGCCGGGCTGCTCGCTTTGCCAATGTAGTGGCTTCCTTCTCCGTGGAAGCACCAGGGGTAAGCGGTATACCTAACCGCAAAACCGTTGAAGATTGGATGGCGAAAGAGGGATGGGGGTAATCTATACTATCGCCAATCAAAAAGGGGGTGTTGGTAAAACCACCACGGCCGTTAACCTTGCTGCTTTTCTGGCCGAAGCCGGAAAGAAAGTTCTCTTGGTTGATGTTGACCCTCAAGCGAATGCCACTTCAAGCCTCGGGGTAGACAAGAACTCCCTCCCCGTTTCTATTTACAATGTGCTGATAGAAAACTTGCCTGTGACCGAGGCCATAACTCTCACACGTTGGCTGCGGCTTGATTTAGTCCCCTCTTCCCCGGCCTTGGCTGGGGCCGAAGTGGAAATGGTAAAGATGATGGCCCGAGAACAACGCCTCAAGAAAGCCCTTTCATCCGTAGTAGGACGCTACGATTACATCCTCATAGATACCCCTCCAAGCCTTGGCCTGCTCACGGTTAATGCTCTAGTGGCATGTCACGGGGTTATAATTCCGGTACAGTGTGAATACTTGCCTCTGGAAGGCCTCGCTCAACTTGTAAAGACAATACGTTTGGTCAAAGATAACTTGAACCCAGACTTACGCATCACTGGCCTAATATTAACCATGTATGACCCCCATACCACCTTGTCCAAGCAAGTGGTCCAAGATGTGCGTTCTCACTTCAGAGGCTACGTATTCCGTACGATTATCCCTCGCAGCGTTAGGCTGAGCGAAGCCCCGAGCCACGGCGAGCCGATAAACGTCTATGCTCCTAAATCCATCGGAGCTTTAGCTTATAAAGCCTTGGCTGATGAACTTATGGAGAGAGATAGGAAGCGTGAAGGTTAAAATTGGCTGTTGTGGTTTTCCCAAACCCAAAGCTCGCTACTTTGAAACCTTTCGGCTGGTAGAAATTCAGAACACCTTCTATAAGCCTCCCAAGGTTGAAACGGCCCGGAAGTGGCGTCAGGAAGCCCCGCTAAACTTTGAATTCACCCTTAAGGCCTGGCAACTAATAACTCATCCCCCTTCTAGCCCAACATATCGCAAGGCCGGCATCAAAGTTCCCCAGGACAAATCCTCTGCTTATGGCTTCTTCCGTCCAACCCCCGAAGTTTTTCAAGCTTGGGAGACCACTCTGGCCATAGCCGAAGCTCTGGAGGCTAAAATAGTGGTCTTCCAGTGTCCAGCGGCTTTCACGCCTACTGAGGAAAACATCGCCAACATGAGGGCTTTCTTCCGGGAATTGCCCAGAAAAGGGTTGATATTCGCTTGGGAGCCCCGAGGGGATTGGAGCGATTCGGAGATAAAGAGGTTGTGCGAGGAGCTGGAACTCGTCCACTGTGTTGACCCATTCCAGCGCTTGCCGGTGACAGGGGGTTTAGCCTACTTCCGATTACATGGCAAAACGGGCTATAGCTATCGGTTCACAGAGGAAGATTTAATCTGGCTTAAGGGGCAGTGCGAACCGTTTAGCGAAGTCTATTGCCTTTTCAACAACGTCTACATGTGGGAATCGGCTTTGGCCTTCCGCGAAATCCTCAGTGTTGGGTCTCCCGGCCTCTGAGGAGGTCAAGGCCGTGGGGGAGGGCGGGGAGGATGGCCTCAAGGTTTTCCCGAGCAGCCTTTGGACTGCCAGGGAGGTTCACAATTAAAGTTCTCCCTCTTATCCCAGCCACAGCTCGGCTAAGCATAGCATGAGGGGTCTTTTGTAAGCTTGCGGCCCTCATGGCCTCAGCCAAGCCAGGGGCTTCTTTTTCAATCACAGCCTTAGTTGCTTCTGGTGTAACATCCCTTGGCGTAAAGCCTGTTCCCCCTGTAGTTAGAATCAGCTCTAAATCTAGCTCATCGGCCCACTTTTTGAGCACTTCTTCAATGGCCTCTTTCTCATCGGGCACGATTTCTTCCACAACGACCTCGGCCCTAAGCTTTTCCTGCACGATTTTACGCACCTCTGGTCCGCTCAAATCCTGATACTCTCCCCTTGAAGCCCTATCGCTCACCGTAAGTATGCCAACCCTTATGCCCATGGCTGCCCTCCAAATTTGGCTCTACATTAATCGCGACCTCTCGCCAAGCCTGGGGTTAGCTCAATCACCCTAAGGTGATAACCTCTCCTCTGACCCCTCCCCTAAGCGGGA
>CAYOIS010000132.1:0-6047 GCA_964404055.1 uncultured Anaerolineae bacterium
ACCTGCTCCCGTTCAGGCCCTATGGAGATTATCCTTACGGGCACTTGGGCCAGTTCCTCAATTAAGCGGATGTAATTCTGAGCCGGGGCGGGTAACTCACCGAAGCTTCTGGCTCCAGAGATGTCCTCCTGCCAGCCGGGAACTTCTATGTAAACTGGCTCACAGCGGGAGAGGGCTTCGGTGGAGAGGGGGAAGCGCTCTGTTTCTTCCCCGCTTATCCTGTAAGCAATGCAGACTTTTATGGGGTCAATGCCTGTAAGCACATCAAGCTTGGTTATAGCCAGCTCTGTAATCCCGTTCACCATGATTGCATAACGCAAGGCGACCATATCAAGCCAGCCTGTGCGACGGCGTCGCCCCGTAGTAGTTCCATACTCCCGGCCGACTTCGGCCAGGCGATCGCCAATCTCATCGGTTAGCTCGGTTGGGAAGGGGCCTCCCCCCACCCTGGTGGTGTAGGCTTTGGCGACCCCTATCACCCTATCAACCCACCTTGGCCCTATGCCAAGCCCTACGAGCGCCCCGCCAGCTACAGGGTAAGAGCTGGTAACGTAGGGATATGTGCCGTGGTCTATGTCCAGAAACGTGCCCTGTGCCCCTTCGCAAAGGACTTCCTTGCCCTCACTCAAAGCTTTGTTTATGAGCCAAGCTGTGTCTTCAACGTAAGGGGCAAGACGACGCGCACACTCCACTTGCTCCTGGACAGCTGAGGCTACGTTTATTGGTTCAAAGCCGTATAGCTCCAAGAGGCGATTGCCCCTTTCCAAAGCCTTTTTTACTCGCTCGGGGAAATCTTCTTCAAAAATATCGGCAACGCGTATGCCCCGGCGGGCGAATTTGTCGGAGTAAGCTGGGCCTATCCCTCGGTAAGTAGTGCCTATGGCTCCTCGGCCTCGTGTTGCTTCCTCGGCTCTATCTAAGGCTATGTGGATGGGTAGGACAAGGTGAGCCCGGCCGCTTACCTTCAATCGTGAAGGTGAGACATCCACACCGCTTGAAGCAAGCCCATCCAGCTCCTCGCACAGGCGCTTTGGATTTATCACCATGCCGTTTCCTAAGACGCATACAACATTTGGGTATAGGATACCCGAGGGGATATGGTGGAGGCGGAAAGTCTGGCCTTTGAAGACTACGGTATGGCCAGCATTATCTCCTCCGTTATAGCGGGCGACGAGGTCGGCCCTTTGGGCCAGCATATCTGTTATCTTGCCCTTACCCTCGTCGCCCCACTGCGCACCAACAATTATTGTAGCTGGCATAAACCTACTCCCGCATGACCCCTACCCTTACGTTGCGGAAGCGGGCGGGTGCAGTCCCATGCCCAACGTGAGCTATCTGCAATGGTTCGCCCTTCCCGCAGTTCGGAGTCCCCCACACTTTCCAGTATTTGGCGTTGCAGATAGCATCGCAGCTCTGCCAGAACTGAGGGGTTATGCCGGTGTAAGTGGCATTTTTGAGGAGCCTGCCCAGCTTGCCCTTCTTTATCTCATAGGCAATTTCCGTACCGAACTGGAAGTTTAGGCGTCGGTCATCAATGCTCCAGGATTTGTTGGTCTCCATGTAAATCCCCTCCTCGGTGTCGGCGATTAGGTCTTCAAGTTCCCACTCGCCCGGCTCCAAGTTTATGTTTGTCATCCTTATGAGAGGGATGCGGTTCCAGCCATCGGCACGCATGCAGCCGTTTGACCTTAAGCCGAGGCGGCGGGCAGTTTCCCGGCTCATAAGGTAGCCGACGAATATTCCGTCCTTAACAAGGTAAGTGCGCTGGGCTGGGATTCCCTCATCGTCGTACCCGAAGGTGCCGAGGGCGCCGGGGATTGTGGCATCAGCTGTCAGGTTGACGATTTCCGAGCCGTAGCGGAAGGTTCCGAGCTTTTCCGGGGTAAGGAAGCTCGTCCCAGCAAAGGAAGCTTCAGTCCCGAAGACTCGGTCCAGCTCGCTTGGGTGGCCGCAGGATTCGTGGACCTGGAGGGCAAGCTGAGCTCCTCCGATGATAACGGTTGTGACCATGGAGGGGCATTGGGGGGCATATAGTAGCTGAGCCGCCTCTTCCCCAGTCCTGGCCGCATTCTCCACCAGCTTCATCTCCTCAATGAACTCCCAGCCAGCTGTCCCCTGGTGGCGTCCGAAGGAGTTGGGGTAAGAACGCTTCTGGACGTCTTCAGGGCTTACGGCGGTTGCTTCCAGCCCCCCACCGCTTTCCACAATCTCTTGCTCTATGTAGCTTCCCTCTGTGCTGGCAAAGATTTTGAATTCCTTGATGAACCCAAGGCTACCCCGTGCAACTTTGACTTCTTTGGTCCGGCGCATTTCGGCATCGGCGGCCAGAAGTAGCTCTATCTTCTTCTCCAGAGGGATTGAGAATGGGTCAATTTTGACTGGGGTTTTGTACTGGCCAACATGGACTTCAGGCGGGCCGATGTCCACATCCTCAAGTTTGGTTAAGGCACTGGCTTTGGCTATGGCTACAGCCAATGCTGCAACTCTATCCACCTCTTCCGGGTTCAAGACCGATGAGCTGGCGAAGCCCCAAGCGCCATCGGCTATGACTCTGACTCCAAACCCTGATGTCTCTTCCTGGGATATAGCTTCAACTACGCCGTTTTTGACCGTTATGCTCTGCTCAATTTTGTGGATGATGCGGATGTCAGCGTAAGAGGCGCCTTTGATTTTAGCTGTTTCCAGAGCACGCATTGCCAGCTCTTTCATATCTCCTCCTTTCCGACGATGTAGTTTAAGTAGCCCTCAGGCTGAAGACCCCGAGGCGCTCCAGGGTTTTTCAATTATCTGGCTTAGCAAGGTTAGACCTTAGGTATAGCCAGGTCCTCAGGCCCCCAACCGGAAAGAGTAGCCTGAGGGAAGTTCTCCTGGATTATTTCGTGGATTATCTGGGCATATTTGACCTTTTCCCGAGCCATCTGGGCCAGGAATTCCGTGCTCGTCCATGGCTTGTACCATGCTCCAGGCCCTGCTGCAAGGGTCGTTCCGGGCTCAATCTTGAAGTAACAAGGGGCGCAAACCCTCGCCATCTCTGGCCCATCGTAGAACCGGTTGAACCCACCGAAGGAATCGGAAAGGTAGATGTGCAAATCCATCGGTATGTCTATAGCCTTACGGATTGAAGCCAGCTGCGGTAGGGAAAGGTCTCCGAGGGGGTTGAAAGTTCCGGCTCCCAACATCTGTAGGAGCTTACCGCCGGCAGCGGAGGCGTGTCCGGCAAAGATGCTCACCTTGAAGGTCACATCCTTGGGTATATCGCCGTTCTTCTTGAGCTCGTTGAGCAGCCAGAGTAGCCCTTCATCTACGACAAGGAAGCCCCTGAAGCCTATCTCAATGCAGCGCATGATATCGGCCAAGACGTAGCGGAGCTGGTCGGAGCCCCTGTAGCGCAAGCCCGAAAGCCCTCCTTCGGGGGTAACCAATTGGCGGCCTATGTCCCAGCCAGAGCGAGGGCCTGGGGTTATGATTACCTCCATCTTCGCTTCAGCGGCGAGGCGGGCAAAAGTGCGCAGTTCCTCCTTGTCCAGGAGGGTGGCTCCCATTACGGTAGAAATTAGCCTGTGGATTGGGATGTTGCGCTTTTGGGCCTCATCAATCAAAGCCTCTAAGACCTGAGGCCGCTCAACCCCCGATATCTCCATCCGATACCATGCTCCATCGGGGAACCTTTTGGTGCTGGTGGGGAGGTCGTAAGCATCGCGGCCGGGAATTCCCACCTTCTCCATCATCTGGGCTATTTTCTCCATGTTCATGGCTCTTCCTCCTTGAGGGGATTAGTCCACAAAGATTGAAAAGAAAAGCTCCAGGATAAAAAGCGTTCCGGCCAAAAGCATTGCCACAACCAAAGTCAAAGCCGCTAAGGCTCTTAGGAAAGCGAACGTGAGGGCCAAGATGGCCGTCAGGAAGCCGCGCCTTACCGGCGGCCAAAGGCCCCTTCTCCTCTGTAGGAAAGGGAAACGCAAACCTAAGTGGTAGTAAATGGGGGTAATGGTGGAGAAGACAGCCATGAAAAGCAGGAAAAGGAAAAGCTGGAAAAAGAAAGGGGTAGGCCAATATAGGTTGACTAAGAGGACCAGGGAAAGCCAGCTGGTTACAGCGACGAGAGCAGAAAGAAGGGCCATCACTTCAACCTCTGGAAGCGAAGTAGGCCAGGGCGAGCCTTAAGCGCTCTTCCACTTGGGTTACATCCTTCGGGACCGATTGCACTGCCCGCTGAGCTTCTACAAGGCTATAGCCCAAGGAGGTTAGGGCGGCGATTACCTCCTCATCGGCCTTGGTTATAGCTGAAGGCATTGGCACTGGGATTTCGGCCTTTATTTTATCCTTGAGGTGGAAGATAATGCTTTTGGCAGTTTTAGGCCCGATTCCTGGCACCCTGGTTAGGATTCCTTCCTGTTCCAGAGCTATAGCTTCCCGCAAGGCGGCTGGGGAAAGGTGGGAAAGGAGTGACAAAGCCACCTTAGGCCCAACCCCTGGGGTGGTTATCAAGAGCTCAAAGAAATCCCTCTCCTCCTCCTCTGGGAAGCCGTAAAGGGCCAGCTCTTCCTCTTTGAAGAATAAGTAAGTGAAGAGGGTGATGGAATCGCCGGGCTGGAGGCTTTCGTCCAGGATGTATGTGGGGACCAAGACCTTGAAGCTTACATCCCCAACCCTGATTATTAAGAAGCCTTTCCCAATCTTTTCCACAATCCCGCGGATGCAGGAAATCATCTTGCCCTACACCAGAGCTGCCAATTTACGGCGTTGGAGATGGCATATAGCCACCGCTACCGCATCGGCTACATCGTCGGGCTGGGGTGGGGAAGGTAGGCCAAGGAGAAGGCAGACCATCCTCTGGATTTGCTGCT
Source organism: uncultured Anaerolineae bacterium (assembly GCA_964404055.1). GTDB lineage: Bacteria > Chloroflexota > Anaerolineae > SpSt-600 > SpSt-600 > SpSt-600. The sequence goes on from CAYOIS010000132.1 coordinate 4,848, forward strand.
TATCGGCTCGGCCATAGCCAGTGAGGGCTTCTTTGACTTGGAGCGGGGTGTATTCGTGCAATGGGATTCCGGCCTGAGCTACGGCCAGAATTGCCACCCCTCTTGCTTGCCCTACAGCGATGGCCGTCCGGATGTTTTTCCCGAAGAAAAGCTCCTCCATAGCTACAGCATCAGGGCGAAGTCTGTCCAACAGAGCTGAGAGGTCCTGGTAAAGAGCCTTCAGCCTTTCAGGGAGGGGTAAAGAAGGAGGGGTCACTACGCTCCCCATCTCCACCAAAATAGGGTGTCCGTTCCCTTCCACAAGGCCGTAGCCCGTTAGCGCTAACCCTGGGTCAATCCCAAGGACTCTCACGCTGCTTGCCCTGCCACGAATTTGTCCACCATCTCCACCGAGAGTTCAAGGTTAGTGTAGACCTCGGTTACGTCTTCCAAATCCTCAAGGGCTTCTATAAGGTGCATGTTTTGGAATGTGCCCTTTTCATCCAGGCTTACCCTGTTCTTGGGCAACATGGAGATTTGGGCTGTTTCTATCTTGAGGCCTCTCTTTTCCAGAGCCTCTTTGACCCACTGGAAATCTTCCACTTTGGTGTAAACTTCTACGAGCTCGTCCCCTATTTGGACATCGTCGGCGCCGGCGTCTATGGCTATCATGGCTATTTCCTCGGGGTCCATCTCGTTAGTGGAGACGGTTATGTAGCCTTTGGGTTCAAAGAGCCAGGAAACGCAACCGCTTTCCCCGAGGCTTCCTCCGTGTCGTGTGAAGACTCGGCGGACTTCGGCCACGGCCCGGTTGCGGTTATCGGTAAGGACGTGGACCATCATAGCTACGCCTTGGGGGCCATATCCTTCCAGGAAGAATTCTTCGAGGTTGTAGCCCTTTTCCAGGCCTGCCCCTCTCCTTATGGCTCTCTCAATGTTCTCTTTGGGCATGTTGGCCTTTTTAGCTCTTTCAATGGCCAGGCGGAGTTTGAAGTTGGACTCAGGGTCTGGGCCTCCTTCTCGTGCGGCTATTTCTATCTCTTTACCCAGTTTGGTGAAGAGTTGGCCCCGCTTGGCATCCTGGACCGCTTTTCGGTATTTTATGTTAGCCCATTTGGAGTGACCGGACATTTATCCCCTCCTCCCGCTGGAAGGTTTCCGGATAAAATTATAACTCCATGAAGATTAAAAGGCAATTTTCCCGCCCTCGTTTGCTGAGGG
>CAYOIS010000133.1:0-6047 GCA_964404055.1 uncultured Anaerolineae bacterium
AAATGGAGACACTCACAGTTCTGGGATACATACTCCAGACTTGCGAACTTTTCAGAACAAATGTTTTATGCTAAAATATAACCAGAAAAAGCAAATGCTGGAGGATAGAGGTGGAATGGCAGGAATACGATGCCAGTAAGATTCAAGTTTTGGAGGGGCTGGAGGCAGTCCGCAGGCGCCCAGGGATGTACATCGGCTCAACGGACATCCGTGGCCTCCACCACCTCATCTATGAAGTCGTGGATAACGCTGTGGACGAAGCCCTCGCTGGCTTCTGTACCCACATTGAAGTTATTATCCTACCCGACAACTCCGTAAAAGTGGTGGATAACGGCCGCGGTATACCCGTAGACATCCACCCCCAGACAGGCAAACCAGCATTAGAGGTAGTCATGACAACCCTCCACGCCGGGGCCAAGTTTGGAGGCGGAAGCTACAAAGTTGCTTCAGGCCTCCACGGGGTTGGGGTCTCGGCTGTGAACGCCCTTTCCAGATGGATGGAAGTAGAAGTAAAGAGGGGAGGGTTCATATACCGCCAGCGCTACGAGCGAGGCAAGCCCGTAACTCCAGTGAAAAAAGTCGGCCGAACTGACGATAACGCCACCGGAACCACTGTCCACTTCCTTCCGGATAAAGAAATATTCCGAGAAATAAACTACAAATTTGAGACCTTGGCCCAAAGATTCCGGGAAATGGCCTTCTTGACCAAAGGCCTGACGATAAAGTTCCGGGATGAAAGGACGGACCAGGAGATGACTTTCTACTTTGAAGGGGGAATACTCTCCTTCATCCGCTACTTGAACAAGAACCGCACCCCCCTCCACCCACCTTTCTACGTTGAAAAGAGCGTGAATGGAACCTTGATAGAGATTGCTCTCCAGTACACTGATGAGTTCTCGGAATCGGTATTCACCTTTGCCAACAACATAAACACCGTGGATGGTGGCACCCACCTCACCGGCTTTCGCTCAGCCTTGACCCGCACCTTGAACGAGTATGCCCGCAAGCAAGGATTGCTAAAGGAAAGTGACCCCAACCTTACCGGAGAAGATGTAAGAGAAGGGCTTACGGCTATTGTTAGCGTGAAACTCCCGGAGCCTCAGTTTGAAAGCCAGACCAAAGCCAAGCTTGGCAACCCTGAGGTCAAAAGCCAAGTAGAAGCAGTTATGAGCGAGGCCTTTTCCAGATGGCTGGAGGAAAACCCCCGCGAGGCCAAGGCCATAATTGACAAGTGTCTGACCACTTTCAGGGCCAGGGAGGCAGCTCGCAAGGCTAGGGATTTAGTAATCCGAAAAAGCGTCTTGGAAAGCATGACTTTGCCGGGGAAACTTGCCGATTGCTCCCTCCGAGACCCAAGCCAGACCGAACTTTTCATTGTAGAAGGCGATTCCGCTGGAGGCTCGGCTAAACAAGCTCGGGACAGGCGTTTCCAAGCGGTCCTTCCAATCCGAGGCAAAATCTTAAACGTGGAGAAAGCCCGGCTGGATAAAATCCTAGAAAATAACGAGGTAAAGGCTATAATAACGGCTTTGGGGACGGGGGTCGGAGAACAGTTCAACATAGAAAACCTCCGCTACGGCCGGATAATCCTCCTTTGCGATGCGGATGTGGACGGGGCGCACATCCGTACCCTGCTTTTAACGCTCTTCTATCGTTACCTCCCCCAAATCATTGAGCGAGGGCACCTTTACATAGCCCAGCCTCCTCTGTACCGAATCCAGGTAGGGAAAGAGCATTACTACGTTTACAGCGAGGGGGAGAAAGAAAAGCTCCTCCAAAAATTCAAGGGCAAAGTGGTAAGCATTCAGCGCTACAAAGGGCTTGGGGAAATGAACCCTGAGCAGCTCTGGGAAACAACTCTCAACCCTGAGAAGCGCACACTCCTGCAGGTGACCATAGAAGATGCCGCTTCTGCCGACCGAACCTTCAGTATACTCATGGGTTCCAGTGTTCCCCCCCGCCGCCGCTTCATACAAACCCATGCCCGCAAAGTTCGCAATTTGGATGTATGATGGAGGGCTAAATATGGACGAATCAAGGCGTAAATTCCTCAAGAAAGCAGCAACTGGCGGAGTTATCCTCTCTTTGGGAGCGCTAAGTGGAGTTGGAGGCTTCAAAGCAGGCCAAACGCTTACCGCAACGGAGTACGAACTGGAGATAGCCAAGCTCCGCACGCTCCTCAAGCTCTACCAAGAACTGGATAAAGTCGGATTAGACGCCATCCTTAAAACAGCCCTTAAAGCCATAAAGATGCCACTGGAAGCAGTTAAAGGCGGGGTTAAAGCCATAAAGGAGGCGATAGAAAAGGCCGAAGAAGCTCTGGCCAAATTCCTCGCCTTCCTGGCAAGGTGGCGTGAAATTTTAAAGGAAGGGGAAAAGGTCCTTTTAGTCTTGGGTTCAGGGATAGAAGAAGCGGGCAAGCTTATGTCTGGAGCAATTGGTAAAATCCTTCCTTTCGCTGAGGCCGTTATAGAGTTTTTTGCCCAATTGCTGCGGAAATTGCCATTTGGGGCCGGAAGGGAACTGGGCGAAGCCCTTGAATCAATCAAAAATTTGCTTAGGGAACTGCCGGAAAACATGGGGAAAATAAGTTCAGGACTGATTGAAAGCTTGAAGGAGGACATCGCCCCCAAAGGCAACGGGAAAGCCAAAGCCGAGGAGGAGTTTTCGGAGCCCATAAAAACAGGCCTCCTTGAGCCGCTCAAAAAATTTTTGGACGATGTCAACTCTTTAGTTGAAAGTTTTGAAAAGGATTTCAGTACTCCCATAGAAGAAGCACTGGCAAAGAGGGAAGAGATTCGCCAGCAGATAGAAGAGTTCCGCCGTCAGTACAACATCTGAAGGCGGTGAAGAGGTGAATTACGTCCTTGACCTCCGCACGGCCACTGAGCACTTCCCGGGGATAGGGAGATACGGGATAAATCTGGCCCGAGCGTTACCAAAATTTCTTGAGGATGGAGAACGCTTAGTTCTCATACGTGACCCAGGCCGTTCTCCTTACCAATTCCCGCTTGGGAAACAAGTGGAAATCGTTGACATCCCAAGCACGCCTTTCTCCCTAAGCCAGCAGTGGCTTATCCCTCAGCTCCTCAGAAGCTTCAAGCCTTGCCTCTACCACAGCACTTATTACATCATGCCTTATTGGCCCAATGCCCCAACTATATTGACCATCCACGATTTCATCCCCATCCTCTACCCCAAAAGCGTTTCTCTAAGGGCAAGGCTTCTCTTCCGTCCCTTCTTCTACTTGGCCTCTTTAGCTTCTTCGGGGTTCATCGCCGGCTCCCAAACAACCTTTGAAGATTTCAAGGCTCGGTTTAAGCTTGGCAGGAAGAAAGCAACTGTAATTCATTATGCTGCTGACCCAGCTTTTTACCCGCGTTCCTTTGAGGAAAAGGAAAGCGTTCGCCTCAAGTATAAACTGCCGGATAGATTCATCCTATACGTGGGAAGCGATAAACCCCACAAGAATTTGGCGCACTTGCTCAAAGCTTTTGCTAAGATAAAGCCATCGGTAAAGGTACCTTTAGTCTTGGCAGGACCAAAGAGCCGAAGTTCCCACAACCTGATGGCTTTAGCCCCAAAGCTGGGGATAGAGGATTCTGTCTACTGGCTTGGGCGAATCCCAGAAGATGAACTTCCAGCCTTGTATTCGGCTGCCACTGCCTTTGTCTTCCCTTCCCTCTACGAAGGTTTCGGGCTTCCGGTTATAGAGGCGATGAGCTCCGGTACTCCTGTAGCTTGCTCTGATATCCCAGCCCTAAGGGAAGTAGCCGGAGAGGCGGCCTTGTACTTTAACCCTTACTCAATTGAAGATATTGCCAAGGCCCTTGCTGAGCTGATTGAGGATGACAAGCTCCGAGAAAACCTCAGGGAGAAGGGGCTTGCAAGGGCCTCCCTCTTCTCCTGGGATGAGACTGCTTCCCGGACAATCGCTTTTTACCGGGAAGTGCTTGGAGGAGTAAGCCATGGTTAAAGCTAAGGCTTTTTACCGCAACACCAATTTCACCGAAGTTGCAATTGGCGAGCGCCTCCTCAGGGTAGAACGGCGAGATGTTGAGGATAGGCAGGAGCTCTGCCCTTGGGAGCTATTAGCTGCTTCCCTCGCTTCGTGCATAACTTTGACTTTGGCTGCGGTCGCTGCCTATAAAGGCATAGAAGTTGGGGGTTTGGAAACGGAAGTGGAAATAGAGCCTTTGGAGGAAGGGGGACGAGTTAATGCAGTTATCCGATTGAGGGAGGGGTTAACGAAGAGGGAGGAGAAGATTCTACTCAACTCCGCAAGGTACTGCGAGGTTGGAAAATTTTTGGAAGGGCCGGTTAGCTTGGAGATAGTTTCCGGGCCACCGTTACCTTAGGACCATCCTTGCCAACCCAATCATAGCCCTGAAAGCTTTGTAGACGGTAAGGTAATCGGGGTGGGAAAATTCCACAGTGCGCCCGTTTAACCTTTTCGCCTCAGGGATGAGTTCGGCAAGGTCAGCGTAAGCACTGTTTATGAATTCCACCCGGATGGTGAAAGGCCCTTCTAAGCGGAGCAATTTCCCACCCTCTTTCAAGGCTTCGTAGGCTGCTTTTTTAATCCTTTCCCTAGCTTCGGCTGGGGGAAGGCAACGGGCCGCATATCTCCCTACTGCTTCCTTTACCGCTACTGTTTGGATTTCCCCGAGGAATTTGCGGGCTTCCTCCACCACTTTATCGTCCCCGGTAACAAGCCCTACCGGGACGCCAAAGTGTCCGGCTAAGGCTGCATTCAGCCCCAGCTCTCCAATAAGCATCCCATTTAGGTAGACGTTGAACACGATTCTGCCCATGTAAGTGTGGTCCATAACCCCGGCCCAGGTCCCGGCCCTGGAGTGGTATCCTATGAAGAAGGCGATGTCAAATCCTCCGTCTATGCCTTCCATCATTTCCAGGGGCTTGGGGGAGCCGCTTACAAGCCGGGCTTTAGGGTGTATTTCTTCTACTAAGAGGTTATCCATGGACCCATGAGCGTCGTTAACCAAGACTTCGGTAGCACCTCCTTCAATAGCCCCTTCAATGGCCGCGTTGACTTCTAAAGTCATTAGTTTGCGGAAGCGGTTGTATTCTTCCCGGTTTTCGCCAACTTGGTTGGGGTTTACCACCCCTGAGATTCCTTCCATATCACAGGAAATGTAGACTTTCATAGCTGACCTCCTTGGAAGCGCGTTTGTTAATAACGGAAAGGGGCTTTGCCCTGGACCCCCAGTTTTGCCCACTCCTATTGGCTGAGGGCTTGCCGGCGTTTTTGGGTCCCACTCATGGCGGATTTGCAGGGGTTCGCAGTTCGCCCCCTCTTTAATTTCTGGGGGCATATCCCCATAGGCCCCCTGCCAGAAAGCAAACCTTATAACTCCCCAAATATCCAATCCCGCGGGCTTTGGGTTCACCAACAATTTGGAGACGTACCCTTTTTACTGATTGGCTTTAAACGGGCCAAGTTTCCATACGCCAGGCCATATCCCAGAACATCCATTCGTAGCGGCTCGTGGTGATGAAATGGCCCTTCATAATTTCTTTCAACGCCGGGCCTGCTTCCTGCGAGACGGCCTCTACAATCTTCAGCATTTCTTCTACTACCGCCCAGAACTCTTCGGAAGAGTAGGTCTCAATCCAGCGCTGGTACAGGGGATGAGGTGAACCCACTTTCTCCAGCTCCCTTCCCACCATGACGTAAATCCAATCGCAGGGGAGAAGGGAAGCTACTGCCTCTTCAAAACTGCCGCCATAAGCAACCCTTAGCAGGTAGGAAGTGTAAGCGAGGTTTGTGGGTGCCATCGGGGTTGAGTAAACCTGCTCAGGGGTAAGCCCCCATTCTCTGAAGAAGCTATCGTGGAGGCTGCGTTCGGCTACTAAGGTTTCACGAGCGTGGCGAGATAGGAACTCCGTCCACTCATCCTTCGGAGCATGGGAGGCAGCAGCAGCCAAAGCTTTGGCGAAGTCCCTGAGGTAAAGTGCGTCCTGAACAACGTAGAAACGGAATTTTTCTTCAGGTAAAGTCCCATCGGCCAGGCCCTTGAGGAAGG
>CAYOIS010000134.1:0-5950 GCA_964404055.1 uncultured Anaerolineae bacterium
CTTTCCAGTGTGGAGGTATAATTTAGGAAGGAGAAATGGTTGACTGTGGGGCGTCCCTTTCACAAAACCAATATTGGGGGCAGCCCGCCTTTGCAACCCAGCTACGAGTGGGACTCAAAGCTCTATCGCCACTCCCAAACGGGGGTGAGATAAATAAAAGATGGAACGCTTTAAACTCGTTTCACCTTTCAAACCAACAGGCGACCAGCCTCAAGCAATAGAAAAGCTGGTGGAAGGTATCCGCAAAGGATACCGCTACCAAACCCTCTTAGGTGCCACCGGCACCGGCAAAACCTACGTCATCGCCAACGTCATAGAACAAGTCCAAAAACCAACCCTAGTTATAGCCCACAACAAAACCCTCGCCGCCCAACTCTACGCCGAATTCAGAGAATTCTTCCCCCACAACGCCGTAGAATACTTCGTAAGCTACTACGACTACTACCAACCCGAGGCCTACCTCCCCGAATACGACCTTTACATTGAAAAAGATGCCGACATCAACGAAGAAATTGACCGCCTGAGGTTAGCAGCCACATCCGCCCTCTTCTCCCGCCGAGATGTAATCATCGTGGCCTCGGTGTCCTGCATATATGGCCTTGGAAGCCCTGAAGACTACGGCCAGGTCGTCCTTACCCTCAAAAGAGGAGAAACACGCCGCCGCAACAAAGTCCTACGCCATTTGGTTGAAATCCAATACGAAAGAAACGACACCGTCTTAGAGCGGGGAAGGTTCCGAGTCCGAGGAGACACCTTAGAAGTCCAGCCAGCCTACCTCCAAACCGCTTACCGAATTGAATTCTGGGGCGATGAGGTGGACCGCATAACCGAGTTTGACCCCCTGACCGGCGAAATCTTAAGGGAATTGGATGCTGTAGCTATATACCCAGCAAAGCACTTCATAACCCCTTATGAGAAGCTTCAGCAGGCTATAAAGGACATAGAGCAAGAACTGGAAGAAAGGCTCGCCGAACTCAGGGCTCAGGGCAAACTCTTGGAAGCCCAGCGCCTTGAACAGCGCACTCGCTACGACCTGGAACTGCTCAAAGAGACCGGATACTGTCCAGGCATTGAAAACTACTCCCGCCACCTTTCCCGCCGCAAGCCCGGAGAACCACCCTGGACCCTCTTGGATTACTTCCCAGACGATTTCCTGGTCGTAATAGACGAATCCCACATGACCATACCTCAGCTCCGGGGAATGTACCACGGAGATTACACCCGCAAGAAGACCCTTGTAGACTACGGTTTCCGTCTCCCTTCGGCTTTGGACAATCGTCCTCTCAAATTTGAAGAATTTGAACAAAGGGTGCGCCAAGTCATTTTCACATCCGCCACCCCAGGCCCTTACGAACTGGAAAAAAGCGAGCAGATAGTGGAGCAACTCATAAGGCCTACGGGCATAGTAGACCCGCAGATATTTGTCCGGCCTACCAAAGGGCAAATGGATGACCTTATCTCAGAAATACACAAGCGGGTAGAAAAAGGCCAGCGAGTTTTGGTTACTACCCTCACAAAAAGGATGGCCGAAGACTTGGCCGAATACTTAACCGAAATGGGTGTGAAGGTTCACTACCTCCACTCTGAAATTGACACCATTGAACGGGTGGAAATCTTGCGCAACTTGCGCCTTGGGGTGTATGATGTAGTAGTGGGGATAAACCTGTTGAGGGAAGGGCTTGACTTGCCGGAAGTTTCCCTTGTAGCTATACTGGATGCAGACAAAGAGGGGTTCCTCCGCTCCGAAACAGCTTTAATCCAAACCATAGGCCGAGCAGCCAGGCACGTGGAAGGCACAGCCATAATGTATGCCGATACTATAACCGAAGCCATGCGCAAGGCCATAGAAGAAACCGAAAGGCGACGCCGCATCCAAATGGAATACAACCTCCGCCACGGAATTGAACCCCGCAGCATAGTCAAAGAAGTGCGTGACCTTACCGATAGGGTGCGGAAAGTAGCGGAGCGGAAAGCTGAATACATCGTGAGAGGAGAAGAAATACCCAAGGATGAGCTTAGGCGAATGATAAAGGAACTGGAAAACCAAATGCACATAGCTGCCCGTAACTTGGAATTTGAAAAAGCAGCCATGCTCAGAGACGAAATCTTTGAACTCCGCCGCCTGCTCGGAGAGAACGTACCCGAAATAGAGAAAATCCTGGAGAAGAAAAAGCCTGCTGAAACCCGCCTTGCCCAATGGGGCAGCTCGGACCAATCCCTTACGAAGAGAGAAACCCTTGGGAGGTGAAATATGGACCTGGAACTGGCGCAAGAATATGTCCAAATCCTGAAGGGTGAGCTATCGGTCATTGACCCCGAAATAGACCGCCTGATTCGCTACGAAGAGGAAAAGCAAGCTCGCAAAATTATCCTTATCCCCTCTGAAAGCATAGCCCCGGAGCCTGTGCTAAAAGCACTAGGCTCGGTCTTCAACAACATCTACGCCGAAGGCTATCCCCCATTGAGAATGACCAGGGAAGAGATAGAGCTGGTAATGGACTTCGCCCACCAGCTCAGCTACTACCGACGCTACGGCGACAGGCGGTTCTACAAAGGTGTGGAATACGCCCACTTCGTGGAAACGTTGGCCCAACGCAGAGTAGCCCAAGCCTTCGCCAACGAAAAAGTCCCACCAGAAAGGATATACGTGAACGTCCAGCCCCTTTCAGGCGCCCCAGCCAACATCTCTGTCTACGATGCCCTGCTCAACCCCGGAGATACCATAATGGGCATGGACCTGTTCCAGGGTGGCCACCTCACGCACGGAAGCGAATTCAACATCTCCGGCCGCCGCTACAAAGTTGTATCCTACGGCGTTGACCCCGCCACGGAGCGCCTCAATTACGACCAGATAATGAAATTGGCTTTGGAATACAAACCCCGCCTCATCATCGCCGGTTTCACTTCTTACTCCTGGGCTCCGGACTGGGAAAAGTTCCGAGAAATAGCCGATGCCGTCGGAGCCTACTTAATGGCCGACATCGCCCACACCGCAGGGTTAGTAGTGGCCGGCGCCCACCCATCCCCAATCGGCATAGCCGACGTCATAACTTTCACCACCCACAAGACCATCTTCGGCCCCAGAGGAGCAGTCATAATCACCACTGATGAGGAATTGGCCCAACGCATTGACGCCGCCGTCTTCCCCGGAATCCAAGGAGGTCCTCACGTCAACAAATTCGCAGCTATCGCCGTAGCTTTCAAGATAGCTCAGACCGAACCTTTTAAGCGAATCCAGCACAAAATTGTGAAAAACGCCAAAGCCTTGGCCGAAGCTTTCCAGAAGAGAGGGATAAAAGTAGCCTACGGCGGGACCGATACCCACTTGGTAGTCCTGGACCTTCGCTCCATAAAGACCGACACCGGCTACCCGGTGAAAGGGGAAATAGCCGCCCGCCTCTTGGACATAGCGGGGATAATCGTAAACAAAAACACAATCCCAGGCGATACCATGACCCCATTGGCCAGCGGAATACGCTTGGGAACACCTTGGGTCACTCAGAGAGGCCTTGACCCCGAAGAAATGGACGAAATCGCCGATATAATGACTGAAGTGCTGGTAAATATAAAGCCCTTCCGCTACTACGGCCGGGACCACGAACTACCCAGAGGCAAGATAGAACTGGAGGTCCTCAAGAGGGCTGCCTGCCGAGTTGATGAGCTCATTGAACGCATCCCCATCTGCCCACCTCCGTGTAAAACCGGTTACCCACACTACTGCTTCCTGCCTGGCGAAGAGCCCATCCGCAAGCCCCTCCTGGAAGAAAAAGCCGTGCCCGAAGGGAAAGGCCCGTTCGCCTTTGATCTTACAAACCTTGGCCTCATCATGGTCAGGGGCTGGAGAGCCGAAGCTTTCATCCAGCAAGTTAACACTGCCAACTTGATTGACCTGAAGCCAGGCATGGTAGCCCGCTCCTTCCTCTTGGACGCTGATGGCAAGCTCATGGATGACGTCTCAATCCTTCGCCTTCCCGATGACCCCCGCGGCCGTCAGCAATACCTGGTAGTGACCAACCCTGAAAATACCGAAAGGGTCAAAGAATGGTTCCGAGCCCTATCCGATGGCTACATAATCTTTGACCGCCAAGATATACTGGCCAAAGTTGAAGGCCCTGTCATCGTGGATGACCTCTGGGAAGACATGGAAGATTCGGTAAGGAAAGTGGCCATAGGTGTCACGGGGGAAGAAGCTTTGCCCCGCCTGCGCCAAATCTTGCCCTCGCTGCCCGAAATCCACCTGAACAGGTTCTGGACCGGCCAGGTGGACGGTGTAGAGACTACCGTGGCCAGGATTGATTTCGGCCAAGGCTATGAGCTTACCCTGCTTATCTCCCACCCCAATGAAATTGCTAAACTTTGGAAGAAACTGGTTCAAAACGGCTTCCAGGCAGCCTCCCCCGAAGCGTACAAATCCTGGCGTGCCGAAGCTGATTGGCCCTCCTACGATGGCGAAAGGCCCGATGCCCTTACCCTCTACCGCAGCAACCACAGGAACCTCTTCGCCCTTTCCAAGCCATACTTTGTGGGCGAGAGGTTCCTGGACCAAGAACGGCCTTCCGTCCAGAAAGAAGAATTCCGATGGGAAGAAAAGCCTGGGCCGCTCAAGCACACGCCACTTTACGAAGAGCACAAAAAACTCAAGGCCAAACTCATCCCCTTCGCTGGATGGGAGATGCCTGTATGGTACACTGGCGTCCTTGAAGAACACAGGGCAGTGCGCGAAGCTGCCGGCCTGTTTGACGTTGCCCACATGGGAGTATTTGAAATCTCTGGGGACAATGCCACCAGCTTCTTAGACTTCGTAACCACTAACTACGTCCGCTGGCTTGAAGATGGACAATCCCTCTACTCCTACCTCTTAGACCCTGACGGCAACGTCATTGACGACGTAATGATTTACAGGCTCAAGAAAGACCGCTACATCATGGTGGTCAATGCGGCCAATGAAGAGAAAGACTGGGCTTGGCTCAATGCCGTAAACTCCCGCCGGGTCATTGTAGACCGAGAGCACCCAGATAAAGAAGTAGACGGGCAAGCAATCCTGCGGAACCTGAAAGACCCCTCCTCTGGCAAAGACATGAAAGTAGACATGGCCTTACAAGGCCCTGCTTCCATCCACATCCTAATGGCCTTAGCCGACCGGGACGGACGCGAAATCCTGAAGAGGCTGCGCCGCACAGAGCTGGCTGAATTGACCTTGGACGGTATGGATGTAATTGTGGCCCGGACCGGTTACACCGGAGAAGAGTGGGGCTACGAAATCTTCGTCCACCCAGAAGATGCACCTCGCCTCTGGAACATCTTACTTGAAAAGGGCCAACCCTTTGGGATAAAGCCTGCGGGCCTTGGAGCCAGAGACTCAACCCGGACCGAAGCTGGCCTTCCTCTTTACGGGCATGAACTGGCAGGCCCATTCAACATAGACCCAATTGAAGCAGGCTTTGCCCCTTATGTCAAATTCCACAAGCCCTACTTCATCGGCCGCAAAGCGATAATTGAGAAAGAAGCCAAGCGCACCAGGGAAATAATCCGCTTCCGGATGAACCGCAAAGGCGTTCCAAGACCTGAGCCTGGGGACAAGGTAATCAACCAGAGGGGTGATTACATTGGGGTAGTAACTTCGTGCGCCATTGATACCGAAGGCTACTTAACAGGAATGGCCCTGGTAGACAGGCGCTACGCTCAAGAAGGAGCCCAGATAGGGATATTTGCTGGTCGGTTCCGCCAGAAAGAAGTAAAGCCTATAGACAAACTTGGCCCTGGAGACAGCATCCCCTTACCTGAGTGGGCAACGATTCTACCTCGCTTCATGCGCAAAACCCGGTGATTCCTAAACTGCGAACCAAACCCCAAGGGCCTGAATTGAACAAATGAGGGAAAAGGGGCTATAGTCCAAAGCCCCTAGGCGATTTAATTGGTGGTCCCTCCGGAACTTTAAAATATGGCAGGG
>CAYOIS010000135.1:0-5944 GCA_964404055.1 uncultured Anaerolineae bacterium
CCAATAGCTGCGGGATAGCAATGGCCTGTTTCTTTCAGATTTGGTTCACTGGTTTAATTTGCTTTTGGGCTTAGGAGATTGTATAATCCCTCCAAATTCAGGCTGAAGGAGGTTGATATGTTGACTGTAAGGGAACGGCTTGGGGTTGAGCCTTCTATTCTATCCTCACGAGTAGAAGCCTTGGTTTACATCCAGATGACCCAGCTCCAAGCCGCTAAAAGCCCTAAGGCTTTCCGAGAACTTGTCGCTTCTTACCTCCCCTCCCGCTGGGCCGTAGTCCCCGGATTTTTGCTGCCCCTTAAGGCTAACGCCGAATCCTTAGACTTCATCCCCCATCTGGATTTCATCATTTACGATTCCCTCCTTTATGCCCCTCTCTATAGATTGGATGATAACTTGATCCTGCCACTGGAAAGCGTGGTAGCTGCGGGAGATATAATCCCTGTCCTTGCCCCGAGGGTTATGGAGAATTCTCTCAAGGCCTTAGCCGCGGTTAAGAGCTTGGCCCCCAGCATAAGCACTTACCTGATAGCTTTCAGGCCCAGCGTAAGGGAATCAACCTTGCGCAAAAAGCTCAGCTTCCCAGAATCAGGGTACGAACTTGAGCTATTGCCCGATGTAATCTGCGCTTTCGGGGGAATGTACGTGGAAAAGAAAGGGCGAGAATTTTTCCGCTTTGATACCTTTGAGGATGAGTTCGCCCTATTCTTCTACCGCATCGCAAAAGATATAGCCGCCAAGAGTGGGGATAAGGGGCTGCTTTTAGGCTTGGAAGAGTTAGCGGAGAGGGATTCGTATAAAATCCTTTAGCGGAGCGGGTAGATGCGGGTCCTTTTAATAAATCCGCCTTATAATATTCCCATTGAGACAAGAGCTTCCCCCCCTTTAGGGCTTGCATACCTCGTGGCTATCTCCGAACGCCGAGGGGATGAGGTGAGAGTGTGGGATGGGGAGGTGGACCCGGAGCCCCTGGAGAAAATCTTGGAAGAATTTAGGCCTGAGGTTGTAGGGATTACAGCCACCACTGTTCAGATAAAGATGGCTTGGAAAACGGCCGAAAGGGTGAAAAGGGTCCTGAACGTCCCCGTTGTTCTGGGAGGAGTGCATCCCACCCTCATGCCTGAGGAGTCAATTTCCCACCCCGCTGTTGATATAGTTGTTAGGGGGGAAGGAGAGGAGACTTGGGAAGAGCTCACTTCCTCTTTGGAAAAGGGCTTTGACCCCCAGGCTTTGAAGCAAATCCGGGGGCTTACTTTCCGCACACCCACTGGGGAAATAATCTCCACTCCTGATAGGCCCGTTATCATGGATTTGGATTCCCTGCCTTTCCCATCCTATCGGCCTTTCAAAATGCGCCTTTACACCAACCTTCAGCCTACTATAGACCATTTGCCCAGAGGAAGAAGCTTCCCCATCATGACCTCCAGGGGATGCCCTTACCGCTGCTCCTACTGCAGCCAGATAAGCCCACGCCGCTGGCGAATGCGCTCCCCTGAGAACGTCTTGGCCGAATGGCGTTGGCTTGTCAAGGATATGGGGGCTTTGGAGATAGGCGTTTTGGACGATACGTTTAACGTGGACAGGGAAAGGGTCATCAGGATATGCGAGCTTTTGATTAGGGAGAAGCTAAACCATGTCCCATGGATAATGATAAACGGGATAAGGGCAAACCTCGTGGATAAAGAGCTCCTCCGGAAGATGCGAGAAGCAGGCTGCATCAGGGTTGCCTTTGGCGTAGAAAGCGGCGACCAGCGCATTCTGGATGAGGTTATCCACAAACAGCTCACTTTGGAGCAAGTCAGGAATGCTTTCAAGTGGGCGAAAGAAGTGGGGCTGGAAACAATCGGCTTCTTCATCATAGGGCTTCCCGGCGAGACCGAGGAGACTATGGAGAAGACTATCCGCTTCGCCATAGAGCTTGACCCCTTGGTAGCTAATTTCTCCATAGCTACCCCGTTCCCAGGCACTGAAATGTACGAGGTAGTTAAGAGGGAAGGGAAACTCTTAATCAAGGATTGGGATGATTTTGCCTTCTTTGAGGGCAAAGCCCACTTTGAGATGCCCGGGATGCCGGCAGAGCTGGTAGAGAGGAAGTGGAGGGAAGCATACCGGCGCTTCTACCTCCGTCCCAAGCGAGTCCTTAAGACACTCATGCGCAAACGCACTTGGCTTGATTTGCCCAGGACTTTGAAGGTGGCTTGGAAAACTATCACTGGCTACAAAAGGGGGAGGAGAAATGGGAATACTTGTTAACAAGGATACTCGCCTAATAGTCCAAGGCATAACGGGTAGAGAAGGCCGTTTTCATACCCGCAAGATGCTGGAATACGGAACGAAAATAGTAGCCGGGGTTACCCCAGGCCGAGGTGGAGAAGAGGTGGAAGGGGTCCCGGTCTTTGACTCCGTGCGGGAGGCGGTTGAAGCCACAGGCGCTAATGCATCAATAATCTACGTCCCAGCCCCCTTCGCCCCCGATGCTATATATGAAGCTGCCGATTCTGGCATACCCCTCATAGTTTGCATAACCGAGGGGATCCCAGTCCAGGAAATGGTTAAGGTGAAAAATTACCTCAAGGCCAAGGGGGTTAGGCTTATCGGCCCCAATTGCCCTGGAGTCATAACCCCTGGGGAAGCGAAGGTGGGGATAATGCCTGGCCACATCCACATCCCAGGGCCCGTTGGCATCGTCTCCCGGAGCGGAACCCTCACTTACGAAGTTGTCTATGCTTTAACCCGCAAAGGAATCGGCCAATCAACGGCAGTTGGGATAGGGGGCGATCCGGTGGTCGGAACCGATTTCATAGAAATACTTGAGATGTTTGAAAAAGACCCCCAGACCAAGGCCGTTGTCCTCATCGGGGAGATTGGGGGAAGGGATGAGGAGCGAGCAGCTGAGTTCATATCTTCGGCCATGACTAAGCCTGTGGTGGCATTTGTGGCTGGCCGAACAGCGCCACCAGGAAAGAGGATGGGGCATGCAGGGGCTATAATTGAGGGGGGGACCGGAACAGCGCAGGAGAAAATTGAGGCCTTTAAAACCAAAGGAATTCCCGTAGCTTCTCATCCTGAAGAAGTGGCTGAGCTGGTGGAAAAATGCCTGTAAAGGTTCTAATAAAAGGGGCTGGAGATTTAGCCACCGGCGTAGCCTACCGGCTCCACCGGGTGGGAATGCTTGTGGCTATGACTGAAATCTCCAAGCCTACGGCCATAAGGAGGGCGGTGGCTTTTGCTCAAGCTGTTTACTCCGGCTTTCACACCGTGGAAGGGATAACCGCCCGCCGTGTGGAAAGCTTGGAGGAAATTTTCAATGCTTGGGAGAGGGGTGAAATCCCGGTCATAGTGGACCCAGAGGCGCGCATCCGGGAAAGGCTTAAGCCACAGGTTTTAATTGATGCGATAATGGCCAAGCGCAATACCGGCACATCTATAAACGATGCCCCAATCGTCATAGCCTTGGGCCCTGGTTTCACCGCTGGAGTTGATTGTCATGCCGTGATTGAGACCAACCGTGGCCATTACCTTGGCCGAGTGATTCTAAAGGGGCAGGCTCAACCTAACACTGGAATCCCCGGGGAGGTAGGAGGAGAATCAGAACGCCGCGTCCTCCGCGCCCCTGCTGACGGCATCTTTCACCCATTGAAGGAGATAGGGGAATTTGTGGAGGAAGGGGAAACTGTAGCCGAAGTGAACGGTATGCCGGTCAGAGCCAGGATAAGCGGAGTGCTCCGGGGAATCCTCTACCCAGGCTTGGAGGTGCGCCAAGGGATGAAAGTTGGGGACGTGGACCCAAGGGGTGTGCGAGAGCACTGTTTCACCATCTCCGATAAATCCTTAGCAGTGGCCGGAGGAGTGCTGGAAGCTATCCTTTACTTGAAGCGCTTGCTCTCAATCCCTGATTGAAGGAGGTGGAAGATGTGTAGGATTGAAAGGGTAAAAGCGAGGGAAATTTTGGACTCCAGGGGCAATCCAACGGTAGAAGTAGAAGTCTTCTTGGAAGATGGCTCTTGGGGAAGAGCTGCCGTTCCTTCCGGGGCTTCCACCGGAGCTTATGAAGCCCTTGAGTTGAGAGATGGCGATAAAGCCCGCTACGGAGGTAAAGGGGTCCTGAAAGCGGTGGAGAACGTGGAAAAAGTAATTGCCCCCAAAATCAAGGGGATGTGTGCGCTGGATCAGCGAGCCATAGACCGATTGCTTCTGGAGTTGGACGGAACCCCTTCCAAATCCAAGCTTGGCGCTAACGCAATCCTTGGGGTATCTTTGGCCGTAGCTTGGGCTGCCGCTGACTATTTGGGCTTGCCGCTATACCGCTACCTTGGAGGACTAAACGCTTGCATAATCCCTGTGCCGTTCATGAACATCCTCAACGGTGGCAAGCATGCCCATGATTCCACTGATTTGCAGGAATTCATGATAGTGCCGGCTGGGGCTCCCTGTTTTGCGGAGGCCCTTCGCTGGGGAGCTGAAATTTACCATTCCCTTAAGAGTGTCCTGGCCTCAAAGGGCTACAGCACTAACGTGGGCGACGAAGGAGGCTTTGCTCCATCCCTCAAGGCTAATGAGGAAGCTGTGGAGCTCGTGTTAGAAGCGATTCAGAAAGCTGGGTACAAGCCGGGGGAAGAAGTATTCTTGGCCCTTGATCCAGCTGCCTCGGAATTCTACGAAGACGGTCGCTATATCCTCAGGAAAGAAAGGCGAACCCTCTCTTCCGAAGAGATGGTGGAATTTTATGCTGGCTGGGTTGAGAAATATCCGATTATAAGCATTGAGGATGGGCTTTCTGAGGACGACTGGGAAGGATGGAAGCTCCTCGCCAGCCGGCTCGGGGATAAAATCCAATTAGTAGGGGACGACCTTTTTGTAACTAACGTGGAGAGGATAAAGAAGGGCATAGAGCTTGGCCTTGCTAATGCTGTCCTCATAAAGCCCAATCAGATAGGCACCCTTACCGAAACCCTGGAAGCGCTTGCATTAGCCAGAGATGCAGGCTGGGGGGCTATGATATCCCACCGGAGTGGAGAAACCGAGGATGTGACCATAGCTCATCTGGCTGTAGCAGTCGGAACTGGCCAAATAAAGACAGGTGCGCCTTGTCGGAGCGAAAGGGTTGCCAAATACAACGAGCTCTTGCGGATAGAAGAAGAACTGGGGCTATCTTCCCGGTTTGGTGGACCACTGCTTTTGGAAAGGTTCAAAGGCCGCAGGCAGGCAAGCTAAATTGGTGGCTTTTTGCGTTGACATTTGGCCTTTAAGGATGTAGAATTTTAATGGCCCCTGTAGCTCAACTGGACAGAGCAGCGGACTTCGGATCCGCTGGTTGGGGGTTCGAGTCCCCCCAGGGGCAATGGATTAAAGCAGGAGGTTAATTATGAAAAAACTTTGGCTTCCCCTTCTCCTCATCGCAGCGCTTGGCGTACTCGTCCTGCCCGCTTATGCCTCTCAACCTGCCTCTGCTCCCATCTATTACCGGGTGCGCTGGGGTGATACGCTCACTTCTATAGCTTGGAGGTATTGCACAAGCCCTTGGGCGATAGCTCGCTGGAACGGTATCCCTGACCCTAATCGGATTTACGCTGGGCAAATCTTAGTGATTTACCCCGGATGTTACTACCCTCCCAGGCCATCTTGTGTTACTGTGCATTACGTATCCTACGGCGAGACACTCCTCAGCATTGCCAGGATGTACGGAGTAAGCGTGTGGGAAATTGCGCGGCTGAACGGGATCTTCAACCTCAATCTAATCTATGTAGGCCAGCGTCTCCTTATACCCTGCTGGAACTAAAATTAAAAAGCCCCCTTGCGGGGGATAATTCTAATAATTGTCGGGGCGAGAGGATTTGAACCTCCGACCTCAGCGTCCCGAACGCTGCGCGCTAACCAGACTGCGCTACGCCCCGTTCGGTATTTTATTATAAGCCAAAAGTTGCTTCTTGGCAACTTCGTTTAG
>CAYOIS010000136.1:0-5943 GCA_964404055.1 uncultured Anaerolineae bacterium
GGTAAGGTGGGTAAAATTAAAAGTGGCGGTCGTGCTAAGCGGGGAGCTGGCGGTGCCCTGTACCCGCAATCCGCCATAGCGGGGCCTAATTCCCCCCTCGAGGGCCTGGGTTGGGAAACTGGCCGGACTGGAAAGCGTTGAAGGCTGGGTCCTGTGCAACGGGAGCCCATGAACCCCGCCAGGCCCGGAAGGGAGCAACGGTAAGTGGTAACTCCCGGGTGCCACAGGGGCGCCTGGCTGGAGCCCAAGGTCCGGTTAAGCCCTGGGCTTCAGGTTCGAAAGGGGGGTGCACGACCGCCTTTATATTTCCCCCTTAAGCCTTATGGCACTTTCCTCCCTACGGCATTCCGGACAAAGCACCTTCCAATCGGGTTCGCCTCCCAAGACTTTGGAGACCTTGGGGAGGACAAATGCCATTTCTTCCCCGGTGGCGAAGGGCTTGCCACACTTGGAGCAGGAAATAAGTTCAAATTCCAAGGTTAAAGGCTTCCCAGACCCTGCCCCAAAGGCTATAGCCCCAGTGGGACAGGCTTTGAGACAGAGGTCGCAATCCTCTTCGCAAGAAGCTGGGAAGGCAATAGTTCGGCGGTTACCAACATCGGTTAGGGAAATGTAGAGAGGAGCACATACTGAGGAGCAAGCTCTGCATCCTATGCACTTCTCCCTAGCTACTTCAAGTGTCCTCATCTCCCCCTCCTCTCGTGTCCCGTGGCCCAGCTCAAGCCGGCAATCCCCCTCTTCCGGTGGGAAAAATCGGCTACGCAGGAGTAACTTATGGCTCCGGCAGGACAGGTAAGGACACAGGCAGGCATTAGGCCTTCTCGGCGCCTATGGGAGCAGAGGTCACACTTGTAAGCGCGTTTCCCATCAAGCCCTATAGCTCCGAATGGACAAGCCAATAGGCAAAGTTCACAGCCTGTGCACTTATCCTTGTGCAAAATAACTTCACCATCCCTTTGCTCAAGAGCACCTGTGTAGCAGACTTCAAGGCATGTGGCATTCTGGCATTGGCGACAAAGCATCGGAACTCCCGCTGGAAGAACCCAAACATTGCTCAAGCCATCATGCTCTCTGGCGCAAGCAACCTCGCAAGCGAAGCAAGATATGCACCGTTCGGGGCGAATTAGGACCTCATACCCCATGGCTTCCTCCTTTTTCCACTCGACACGCACTTACCTTATAAGCTGGGATGCGGGCTTCTGGGTCCAGCTCCTTAAGGGTTAAGAAGTTGACCCCAGGGAAGTGGAAGGGGAGGAAGACCAGGCCAGGGAGGACTTTCTCGCTTATCCGGACTATTGCCTCCACTTCTCCCCTGGGTGAGCTTATCCGAACTTTATCGCCCTCAACCAGGCCTATCTCCTCAGCATCGTGCGGATTTATTTCTACCCAGAGGTTTGGAGCATAGCGGGAAAGAGGTGGGATAATTCGGCTCAGAGCTCCGGAGTTGTAATGAGCTACCATGCGGCCAGTGGTCATCATCAAGGGGAAATTGATGCTGGGCTCTTCTTTAGGAGGTTGATGGCTTACAGGGTAAAAATTGGCTTTGCCATCTGGGGTAAGGAACCGGTCTTGGTGGAGAATTGGTGTTCCGGGATGGGATTGGCTTGGACAAGGCCAGAATATTCCCTCGGTACTTGCTCTTAAGCGTTCGGGGGTTATGCCGCCGTAGGCTGGGATTACAAGGTTTATCTCCCTAAGCACTTCTTCAGGGGAGAAGGTCTTATCCCAAAGCCCCAGCCTTTTGCCCAATAGCCCGATTATTTCTAAGTCTGAGCGCACCCCTTGCGGCTCCACAGCCTTTTCTGACCATTGAACCCGGCGTTCGGTGGAAGTGTAGGAGCCGGATTTTTCGGCCCAACAAGCCACAGGGAGGACCAGGTGGGCCAGCTGGGCAGTTTCGGTCAGGAAGAGGTCCTGGACGGCGAGGAATTCCAGCTTTTCCAAGGCTTTCACAGTATCACCTGCCTTGGGGTCCGAAACTACTGGGTTTTCTCCCATAATGTACATAGCTTTGATTTTCCCCTCAAGGGCTGCTTCCATCATTTCCACCACTGTTAAGCCAGGGTTGGCGGGTAGGTCTTCTCGGTCCCACAGGGAAGCGAGCCTTCGGCGTCCTCCATCGTCTGTTGTGAGGACATAACCTGGCAGGAAGTCGGCGAGGGCTCCCATATCTGAAGCGCCTTGGACGTTGTTCTGGCCCCTCAATGGGAAGAGGCCAGTGCCTGGTCGGCCGATTTGCCCGCACATCAGGGCCAAGTTAGCGCAGGCTAAGACGTTATCAGTCCCCGTAGCATGCTGGGTGACACCCATGCAGTAGATTATGGCCGAAGCTTTAGAGAGAGCGTAAGCTCTGGCTGCAGTTACAATGTCAGCGGGGTTGAGGCCAGTGATTTCAGCTGCTTTTTCCACAGTGAAATCGCTCAAGGAAGCCCTCAATGCTTCAAACCCTTTCGTCCTTTGAGCGATGAATTGGTAATTGGCCAAACCTTCGCGCAGGATAACGGCCATCATCCCATTTAGAAGGGCGATGTTGGTGCCGGGACGCAATGGGAGGTAAAGGTCAGCAAGCTGAGCTGTTGGGGTATAGCGTGGGTCGGCGACGATTACGAAAGCTCCTCGGTCCTTTGCCTCCAGGACCCAGCGGGATACAATAGGGTGATTTTCGGCAAAGTTGGAGCCAAGGATGAAGATGCAGCGGGAGTTAGCCAGGTCCGGTATTGGGTTTGTCATCGTGCCAGAGCCTAAGGCTTTCCTTAACCCCACTACAGAGGGAGCATGGCACAAGCGAGCGCAGTGGTCCACGTTGTTTGTCCCCAAGAGGCGAGCCATTTTCTGGAAGAGGTAGTTCTCCTCGTTAGTGGCTTTGGCTGAGGAGAGGAACCCGATGGCATCTGGGCCATACTTTTCCTTTGTCTCCATCAATCGCTTTGCCAGCAAGCCCAAAGCCTCGTCCCAGTCGATTTCTTTCCACCCCCCTCTTTCCCTGACCATAGGGCTTCGGAGGCGGTTGGGGTGGTAGAGGATTTCAAGGGCGGCGTTCCCTTTGGGGCACAAAGCTCCGTGGGTAAGAGGGTGGTCGGTTATGTATTCTATGCCGATGGCTTTTCCGTTGGAGACCTTTATACCTAAAGGGCAACCTGCTCCACAGTAAGGGCAAATTGTGGGAACTACCCTCATTTCTCCTCCTTAAGGAAGGACAAACGGAGGGAGCGGTTGCTTTCCCGCCCCCTCCATATTTAGGCCATTATCCAGCCTAACCGGCAATTCTATAGCTTTTTGCTACTTCTTCCGCTGCTTCCAGCCGGGCGAGGCGAGCAAATTCTTCTTGTTCCATGAAGACCAAGGCCTTAGTCGGGCAAGCCTCCACACACGCAGGGATTTCCCGGCCTGGGCAACGGTCGCATTTGAGGGCAATCCGGCGCTCCCACTCCCTCCCGATGACCCCGTAAGGGCAGACCATGGTGCACATCCAGCAGCCAATGCATTTATCGGGGTTGTGGGTGACAATACGGGTAAGTGGGTCTTGAGTGAGAGCTCCCGTACGGCAAGCTCGGACGCAAGGGGCATCCTCGCAGTGGCGGCAAAGGAAGGGCATCTTACGACCTAAGACGTATTCCACGTAGAGCCGGCGGCGAGGTCGGGGGGTTTCAGAGATGGCCTCAAAGAGGTTTTTGGAGCGGGAATGCTCTACAGCGCAAGCCAGCTCGCAAGAGCGGCACCCAACGCAACGGTCCAGTCGGACAAATATTTCCTTCATGGCTCACCTCCGCTAAATCCCCAACCCCTTCCGCCTCTCGCGGATGGCATCCAAGAGCTTCTCGGCCGCCTTCTTGGGGTCGGTCTCCACGATGAAGTAGCCGCCGAATAGGTCCTTCACATCCTGAGTCAGCACTTTAGCGATGAGCGGGCTCCCAAGGACCGGAGGGACAACGCCTACGTGGGTTGGCAGGCCGGCCGTGACTGCCCAGGTTCCGATGGCTATGGCCTTTTCGGTAGTGGCTTCGGGGGCGCTGGCTACTACCGGGAGCTTGTCTACATCTACCCCAAGCTTGTTAGCCACAGCCACTGCTACATCGGCGGGGCGGGAGTTGTCCACACAAGAGCCCATGTGCAAGACGAGCGGAAGAGGTCCTTCCAGGCCAGCCGCCTTGCCCACAGCCGTAAGGACAGCTTTCAAGCCATCTCCAGCATATTCTTCGGTAGCCTCAGGGGTGAGGAGGCCGTGGCGGGCAAAGGCTCCAGCCCCGCAACCAGTGGCCAGGAGGAGAACATTGTTCCGGGCCAGCTCCTTAGCTATGGTCAGGAATCCTGAATCCTGGGGGACTTTGACGTTGTTGCATCCAGCAAAGAGGCAGACGCCCAAGATGTTGCCGGCCACGATGTTATCAATGAGTGGCTTGAGGGGGTCTTCTTTGTTCACCTGGGAGAGGGCCCAAATAATGGCCTCGGTGGAGAAGCCAGCAAAGGCCTTGTGAGTGTAATTGGGGATGCGGACTTTGGCTGGGTCTCGCCTCTTGAAGGCTTCAATCCCCGCTCGGATTATCTGGCGGGCCGTCTCCCGAGCCGCTTCTTCGCGGAATTCAATGTGGGTGGCTCCAGGTATCTTGGCTATGGGGATAGTGGTAATAAGCTTGGTATGGAAGCATTCGGCAACACTGGCCAAAGAGGGCATTATGCACTGATAATCCACCACCATTGCATCCAGAGCCCCAGTTAAGATGACCATTTCCTGGCTTACGGAGTGGGTAACTGGGGGGATTCCGTGGCGCATGAGGACTTCGTTGCCAGTGCAGCATATTCCTACCAGGTTGATTCCGCTGGCTCCAGCGGCCTTCGCTTCCTCTTCCATCTCCTTTGCTACTTGCACAATGATGTCGGAAAGGACGGGGTTGTGGCCGTGAAGGGCGATGTTCACAGCTTCGGGCTTGAGGGCTCCCATGTTGGTCACGGTAACCAATGGTTTGGGGGTACCGAAGAGGACATCAGCTAAGTCCGTAGCCATGTGGCAGCCGGCGAAATCAGCCAGGGCACATTTTACTCCACCCAGGAGGATGTTGAGTGGATCGGCATCAACTCCGTAAGAGGTTTGGTGCATAACCTCGGAGATGGCGGAATCAATCCCTGTAGGAACTACCCCGTATTGGATGGCCTTTTCCACTCGGCCCTTGGTAACATTTGTAACCAGCCAGGCGACCGGAGTTTCTTTTTCGGAGAAATCCTCCAGGGCTTTTTCGGCTACTTCCTTGGCTATCTCGGGGATGTCTTTGCCTTCAATGGGGATGCCGAGGCGGGAGGCTATAGCTTTGAGCTTAGCTTCATCTTTTACTTGGTAATCGGGTGCTTTCCCTTCGGCCCAGAGGAGCAAGACATGGGCGAGGTGTTTGGCATGGCCGGAGTGGGCGGCGGCACCACCAGCGATAGCGCGGGCGAGGTTGCGGGCAACTATAGTATCGGCGGTGGCACCACATACCCCTTTCTGGGGCCCCTCACCGAAGGGGTCAATGCGGCATGGCCCTTGCATACAGTTGCGGCAGCAGGTTCCCAGCTCACCAAAACCACATTGCGGAAGCTGAGCTTCGTAACGGCACCAGGCGGTTTCTATGTCCAACTTCTCCGCTTGGCGGAGCATCTCCTGCACCGCAGGACACCAGCTATATTCTTCCAATGCCTTCATGGCTAACCCCTCCCTTGGGTTTTGAACCCTTCTGGGTTCAAATCAATTATACCGCATAAGGGGCGAATTGCCAATTTTTGCAAAATAGCCAGTGTGTCCCAATTTCATCGGGCGTCTTTCCCTGGCTTTTCATGCCGACTGCAATCAGTATCTTTGAGCCTTCAGCCAAGGGACAGCATAGGCTGACCTTGATTAAAAAGTGGGGGTGGAGGGGGCGAGGCTTATCCCAGAGGGCTTAAGGGATGGGCCCTAAAATAAAAACAAGGGGT
>CAYOIS010000137.1:0-3237 GCA_964404055.1 uncultured Anaerolineae bacterium
CTAAGCCCCTTAATTGAACAATTACAAGCGGCGTTGCCTATTGCTTTGAAGATAATTTTAGGTTATAATTTAACCACCACAGATTGGATTAGGAGGTTGGGTAGGCATGGTTAGTAAGAAGGACTTCCGCAAAGTTAGAGAATTTGTATGGGAAATCCCCAAAACTTTTAGGTCGGACATGCGAGTTCCGGCCAGGATATATGCTGATGACGAACTCTTAGAGGCGGCCTTCAGGGATAAATCTATTGAGCAGCTTGTAAACACCACTACTTTGCCGGGAGTGGTTGGTTACACCCTCGCCATGCCCGATATTCACGAAGGATATGGCCCCCCAATAGGCGGAGTGATAGCTACCGAGAGGCCTTCCGGCATAATCTCCCCTGGAGCTACAGGGTACGATATAAACTGTGGTGTTCGTCTTTTGGCCTCTAACATAATGGCTGAAGAAATAAAACCCCACTTAGAAACCCTGGTAAGGGCTCTCTTCAGCAACGTCCCCAGTGGGGTTGGCAAAGGGGGAGATATAAAGCTTAGCGATGTAGAGATGGACAAAGTCCTCAAGGAAGGGGCCGCTTGGGCAGTAAAACAAGGCTATGGCTCTGAAGAGGACCTTGAACATACTGAAGAAGGCGGCTCTATGCCTGGGGCCGACCCTTCCAAAGTAAGTCGCAGGGCTAAAGAAAGAGGGCGAGACCAGCTCGGAACTCTTGGCTCTGGAAATCACTTCATTGAAGTAGCTGTTGTAGATGAGATTTACGATGAGGAAGTAGCCAAGGCGTTTGGCTTATTTGAAGGGCAATTGGCTGTTTGGATTCACTCCGGTTCAAGGGGTTTGGGCCACCAAGTTTGCTCTGACTATGTGGAAAGCTTCCAAGAGGCAGTGCGAAAGTACGGAATAAAGTTGCCCGATAGGGAGCTAGTGAGTGCCCCATTTGACACCCCTGAAGGTCAGGCCTACTTTGGGGCGATGGTAGCTGCCGCTAATTACGCATGGGCTAACCGCCAAATCTTGGCCCACAGAGTGCGCAAAGTCTTTAAGCAAGTGCTGGCAGGCAAAGTTAAAGATACCACCCTACGCCAAGTCTATGACGTCGCTCACAACATTGTTAAGCTTGAAGAGCACGTAATTGGGGGCAAGACCGTAAAGGTTCTGGTACACAGAAAAGGAGCTACAAGGGCTTTTGGCCCTGGGCATCCGGCTGTCCCTGAGGCCTATCGTAGCGTGGGGCAACCTGTCCTAATCCCAGGTGATATGGGTACCGCTTCCTACGTATTAGTGGGAACCCAGAGGGCGATGGAAGAAACCTTCGGTACTACAGCCCATGGCGCCGGTAGGGTCATGAGCAGGGCCCAGGCCAAGAAGCAGATTAGAGGCCGGGAGTTAATTGATAGGCTTAGGGCTGAAGGCATAATTGTAATGGGCGGGAGCATGGAAGGCCTGGCTGAGGAAGCACCGGATGCTTATAAAGATGTGGATAGAGTAGTGCATGTGGTCCACTCGGCTGGGATTTCCCGCAAAGTAGCGAGATTGCGCCCATTGGGAGTTATCAAAGGGTAAAAACTTCCCCAGGCTCAGCTTACACGAGCAAGCAAAGCCTTATTCTTTAGCATCTTTGCTAAAGGGGGGAAAATGAACGTATTTGAAGAACTCAAATGGCGCGGGATGATTTATGACTCAACCCCTGGGGTTGAAGAGGTCCTTGCTTCCCAAAAGGTAGTTGGTTACATTGGTTTTGACCCGACTGCTCCCAGCCTCCAGATAGGCAACCTTTTTGCCATCATGGCGCTTGTACACCTACAGCGCTACGGCCACACACCAATCGTGGTTGTAGGTGGAGGGACTGCGCTTATAGGCGACCCCAGCGGGAAGGATAAAGAGCGTCCCCTTTTGGCTAAAGAGGAAATTGAGGCCCATAAACAGCGCTTCAGGGAACAATTTAAACGCTTCCTTGATTTTGAAACCAAATCTAACCCCGCAATCATGGTAGATAACGCCGAATGGCTTGTGCCTTTGAACCTAATCGACTTTCTGCGCGACATCGGCAAGCATTTTACAGTAAATTACATGCTGACTAAAGAGTCCGTTCGCCGGCGGCTGGAGCAAGAAGAAGGCATTTCCTATTCTGAGTTCAGCTACATGCTGCTCCAAGCTTACGATTTCTTAGTACTGTACGACCGCTACAGGTGCATTTTGCAGATGGGCGGAAGTGACCAATGGGGCAACATCACCGCTGGAATTGAATTAATCCGGAGATTGAGGGGAGGCAAAGCTTATGGGCTTGTCCTACCCCTAATCACTACTGCTTCAGGGGTCAAATTCGGCAAGACTGAAGCAGGCACCATCTGGCTTGATCCAACACTTACTTCCCCTTACAAGTTTTACCAATTCTGGTTTAATACTGACGATCGGGATGTAATACGCTACCTCAAATTCTTCACCCTCCTCCCCCGCGAAAAGATTGAGGAACTGGAACAAGAAGTGGCTTCTTCTCCGGAAAAGCGGGAAGCTCAAAGGACCCTAGCCCGTGAAGTAACTCGCATGGTCCACGGAGAGACAGCCCTTTCCAGGGCGGAAAGAGCTTCCAGAATCTTGTTCGGTGAAGAAATTAAAGATGTTACGGCTCAGGAAATAGAGGAAATTTTTGGGGACGTGCCTTCCACCGAGGTTGGGAAGGGCAAACTAACAGGAGAAGGAATACTCATAACCGAACTTTTAGTCGAATGTGGCCTGGCTTCTTCCCGAAGCGATGGGCGCAGGCTTATTCAAGGCGGAGGAATCTACCTCAACAACGTGAGAGTGACAGATATTGAGCAGAGGGTGAACATAGGACAGGCTATTGAGGGAAAGTTCTTGGTGCTTAGAAAAGGGCGCAAAGATTACCACTTAGTGAGAATAATCCAGTAAAAGGGCTTGCTTCCATTGTGCCTTCTTGGTTACGATGGGCCACTCCCTTAA
The DNA here is from genome assembly GCA_964404055.1 of uncultured Anaerolineae bacterium. Lineage (GTDB taxonomy): Bacteria > Chloroflexota > Anaerolineae > SpSt-600 > SpSt-600 > SpSt-600. The sequence continues at coordinate 2,957 of CAYOIS010000137.1, forward strand.
GGGTTCGCCGTATAGGGCACCCCATACGACCGCCCAGGGCAAAGTCTCGCTTGACCCCATTTTACCCCATTGCGCAGTTTTGGCGGTGTGTCCCAAGTTGTGGGTATTTCATTTTCCCGCCCTCGTTTGCTAATCGTCCGCCAGCGTTTTGGGCCCTACTCAGTGGCAAGTTGGTAAGAGTTGGCAGTTTACCCCTTGGTTTTATTTTGGGGGCACATCTCCCAAGTTCGCTGGGAAAGACTGCACCCACTCCACCCCCAATTTTTAATCAAGCTCAGCTT
>CAYOIS010000137.1:3337-5873 GCA_964404055.1 uncultured Anaerolineae bacterium
TTCTCACCCTCACTGGCTTAAGTGGAAGGCTTTTCTATCCAGCTTGGATCCCAGCGTTCATCTAAGAGGGTGACTTTGGCTTCTTTAACCCCTGGAACGGAACTTGCGGTCATTCGGACTTGTTCCACAAGGTAAGAAGCAAGGGGGCAGAAGGGAGCAGTAAGGACCATTTTCACTTCCACATCCCCTTCTTCGCCGATGTTAATTTGCCTTATCATCCCCAAGGTGACTACATCCATGCCGATTTCGGGGTCAATCACTTGCCGCAGGGCGTCCTTTATTTGCTTTTCTGTAACTTGAGCCATCTTTCCTCCTTTGTTTAATAAATTTGAGGGGCAATTTCATAAGCAATGCTCAAAGCCCCAGTAGGGCATGCTTCTTCACAAGGGAAGAAAAACTCAAGCCCCCCGTAACAGGCAATGGAAAAAGAGCAATCAGGGGGGCAATTAAAGTGAATCCCCTCTTCATCAAGGCTTATGGCCCCACAAGGGCATGCCTCTACGCACATCCCGCATCTTATGCACAGGTTCTGGTCCACTTCTCTATTAATCATCTTTCAGCCTCACCCCGTTTTATTGAAAATTTACCCCTCCCAAGCTAAGTTGTCAGGGATAAAAGTCTCATTAACCGGCTTCCAGGGAAAATTCCTGGTAATCAAACCAGAAGCCAGTGCGATTTAGGTAATCGTATTCTGCACGCAGGAGGGCCAAGTGGCCTTTCTCTTGCTCTACTAGGAACCTGTATACTTGGCGCGCTTCTTCCGAGGAGCTTTTGTCAAGTTGCTCCGTGTAAAATTTTATGGAAGCTTCTTCTATCTCCATCCCCTTGCGGAGGATTTCTTGGTGATGCTGGGGGATTTCAATCTTCTCTTTCTCCTCAGGGGTGGGGAATATATAGTCGGGGAGGTGGCCTGTAGGCAAGGTAGTGATGGGAGGCCATTCCCCTTTTTCCAGCAAGGATTGGCGGACGGAACGGAAAAGGAGCAAGTGCTTCTGTTCATCATTGGCAAGGTTGAGAAACATCTTTCGGGCTGCTTTATCTTCTACTTTCTCAGCCGCTTCAGTGTAAAAGTTTATGCCTTCCTCTTCAATCTTTATTGCTATTTCTATAGCTTCAAGGGCTTCCATCGCTCCCATACGAGTCCTCCTCCATTTGAGCTATTTCCAAAAGTTTGTCCCTGTTTAGTATAACGATTTGCCCGCCTTGACGAGCTACAAAGCCCTGCGAGGCAAACTCCCTCAAAATTCTGCCTACAATTTCCCTAACTGTGCCGATTTGAGAAGCTATCTCCGCTTGCGTCCACTGCTTGTTTTGGCCTTTGAGTTCAGATTGCTGGATGAGGAAGCGAGCTAAGCGGGTTCGCACGGTATGGAGGGCCATTTCTTCCACCATTATTGTTAGACGGCGGGCTAAATTTGCTATCTCTTTCAATAGATTCAGGGCGAGAAGCTTATCCTTTGCCATTATCTGCCGGAACTCTTCGGAAAGCATGGCGTAGAGGGTAGCATTTGTGAGGGCATCGGTGGTAACAGTGTAATGGTTGCCGTTCACTGCTGAAGGAAGGTCTACTATTTGGCCAGGGCCTACATAATAGAGGATTAGTTCTTTACCTTCAGGCGAAAGGCGACGAGCTCTGATTATCCCTCGGGCTACTATGTAAACGAAGCGGGCTTCTTCCCCTTGGAGGGTTACAATGCCTCCGGCTTGAATGTGCTTTTCAATCATAGCCGAAGCCAGTTCCCGAAGGGTTTTCTCTTCAAGCCCTAATAGGATAGGGAAAGTGCGGATTTTTTCAATAGTTACAGCCATAGCTTCTCAGGTCCCTATGCGCCACTCAATCCTCCCTTCTCGCCGGAGTGTAGGTTGAGGGATTTCTTCTGGATATCCCATCACAATAAGGCCTATTAGTTCTTTGTCTTGCAAGCCGAGGTGAGAGCAAACGCTTTCCTTCACAGCTTGTAAGCCAGCGGTGAACCAGCGAGTTCCTATGCCTTCATTCCAGGCAGCCAACATAAGGTTCTGGATAGCTGCAGCTACCGATAGAGCATAATCCATATCTTCGCTAATTGGCCTATCAGAGAAAGCAAGTATGAGTATGGGGGCTTGTTCCAAAGCTTGAAGGAGCCACTCGGTAGCCCAAGCATTAAATAAAGGCGAAGCTTGGGCGGAAGCCAAAATGCGGGCAAATTCAACTTGGAGCATGGTTAAGAAAGCTTTCTTGCTTTGCCCTCCCAGAACTACAAAATACCAGTTTTGCAAATCAAACTTTGAAGGCGCCCAGAGAGCAGCATGGAGGATTTTTTCCAATGTTTCTTTAGGTATAGGGTCAGGCTTGAAGCGAGTTATGCTGCGCCTTGAGATTATAGCCTCGTAGACATCCATTCAAGACCTCCGATGATTTTTATATGCAAAGTGGTGGGCTGCCCAGTTTTAAGGCAGGCTTTGTTTGAATTATACTGGAAGATTATGAAGGGTGCAAAGTTACGCTGCTAATGGATGTGTCCTAAAATTGTGGGTGGCCTCATTTTCCCACCCT
>CAYOIS010000138.1:0-5695 GCA_964404055.1 uncultured Anaerolineae bacterium
ATTTACAGGGATAAAGAATGGGAGGTAAGGCCAGGGATAACGGTCAAGAAAGCAGTGGAAGAAGTGGGCTTGCTTATAGAAGCCGTAATCCCAGTAAAGGACGGCAAACTCATAACCGAAGATACCGTTCTAAAGGACGGAGATGTGGTCAAACTCATTGCCGTGATTTCGGGGGGATGAAATGAGGTGTCGCAAGTGTGGGAAAGAGGCGGTCATAAACATGCGCCAGCATAAGCTGGCCCTCTGCCACGACCATTACATTGAATGGTTCATAGAGCGCACCGAGAAGACAATACGGCTTTACAAAATGTTCCGGAAGGGAGACAAAATATTGGTGGCTGTCTCCGGGGGAAAAGATAGCCTATCGCTCTGGGATGTTCTACTGCGCTTGGGGTATAAAGCGGATGGAATGTACATAAACTTGGGGATAGAGCATCAAGGCTACTCCCAGGTCTCCTTGGAAAAGGTCAAGAAATTTGCTTCTGCCCACCCCGAGGCCACGCTTCATGTTGTAGACATAAAGGCCCTTTACGGGCGAACTATCCCAGAATTTGCTAGAGAATCATGGCGCGGGCAAAGGGTCTGCGCACTGTGCGGTTTAGTGAAGCGGCATGAAATGAACCGCTTAGCTGTTGAAGGTGGCTACTATGCTATTGCCACCGGCCATAACCTGGATGACGAAGCGGCAGCCCTTCTGGGCAACGTCCTGCGCTGGCAGACAGGTTATCTGGCTAGGCAAGGGCCTGTCCTCCCTTCCGATTACCCAGGGTTAGCTCGGAAAGTCAAGCCCTTCTGCCGGATGTATGAGAGGGAAACGGCTGCTTATGCCCTCCTTGTGGGCATTGACTACATTTACGATGAATGCCCTTATGCCGTGGGTTCAACTTCCATATTTTACAAAAACCTCTTAAACCAGCTGGAAAGAAACTCCCCAGGGAGCAAGCTCAGCTTTTACCTCTCATTCCTTCAGGCGAAGGAAGAAGGTAGGGTTCGGTTCAAGGAGGAAGAAGCTCCTCCCCTCCACGCCTGCCAGAAGTGTGGGCAGCCCACTACTGCTCCTGGCTATTGCGCCTTCTGCCGCCTCGTCTATAAGCCATCAAAGGAAGAAGTAGAAACTACGGTAGAGGGGTCAATGGACGTAGACTTTGCCTAATAAGACGGCATCTCCCGGCTGATCAGCCAAGGGTAGACGTTTACCAGTTTGCCAATCATAAAGGCCAATTTCAATGGCATATTCACCTGGAGGTGCATCCTTAGGGATGAATAGCTGGTATTCGGTTATGATTAGTTCTCCAGCTTGCCATCTGGTGGTTGGATAGCTCCCCTTACCGGGCTCGCCATCGTCCCCTACTATAAAGCGCCCTTGAGAATCAAGCAAGTGGGTGAAGATTGTCCAGCTATGAGCAGGAGGAACCTGCTCTGCCATCCACCACAGTTCCAAATAGATAATGTCGCCTGGCCGGTAATCGCAGCAACTGATGGGGTCGGCTCCTACGAGCACGATATGATCTTGCCAGCGCACCTGTTTTTTCCACAGAGGTTGGCGTAATCGGGTTCTTGCGGGGACGTGAAAAACCTTGGCATAGGTATTCCCGGCTCGGTCAAAAAGAATTTCTCCAGTCTTGTAGCCCCCTTCTGGCCAAAGCCAGGGGGCCATAAGCTCAAAACGGAAATCCTCATAAGTTATGATTACGTAGCGAGCATCTTCATCCGGGCTAACCACTAAGACATTTCGGGCATCAAAAGAGCGGACTTTGTGGTCTACCCCGCTTGTCTCAAGGAAGAAACGTAAGGTGGGGTGGCTAAGGTCTCTTGGGGAAACATAAACGATATCGTTAGTTGGTGGATTGGCCAATATGTATTGAGCTACTTTTGTCAATCCTTCGTCAAACGCATAGAAAACATCGGGGCAGTGAATCCACCGGTAGAATGCCCACAAACCGTTCAAACCTTCGGCTAACAATATGAGGACAACAATAGCAGAAGCCAGCTTTGCTTTGCCTAAACGCTTTCCTCCCTTTATTAACCAGTTTGCCCCTAAACCCATTAGGACCATAAGAGGAGGTATAGCCCCGCTGGCCCGGAGGAAATTCGGTGCTTCTCCAGTAAGCAAAGTAGGCAAAAGCATTACTGTAAACCAAAGCCACAGGAAACCATACAGCCCTTGGCGTTCTATAAAAGAGCCGATAAAAGCTGTGGCGAACAGTGGGAAAACCCACAGAGTGAAAGCTGGTCGCCCTGGTAAGTTATGGCGCGGATTATTATCCCCGGAAAAGAAAAACATTCCGGAAACACTTCGGACGTTTTGTGCTAAGCTTACTTCCATTTGGTCTTTGCCTCCTATTAACGTTATTTGCGAGGCTCTCAAGAAGAAGAAAGCAGGATGGCGAGCAAAGTAAATTAAAAGCGGAGCCATAACGATTGCAGCAGTGGCGACCACAGTTAGGATTAAACGCCAGCGAGCTTTAAGCTCAATACGTCGGCGAAACCACACCCAGATAAACAAAGGCAAGAGAACAAGAGGCAAGAATCGGTTTGTCAAATAGGTGTAGAAGCTTAATCCCCAGGATAGCCCGCTTACAATTCCCCATTTGATGCTATTTAACCTCCAGCTTCGCCAGAGGGTGGCAAAGAATATGGTTTCCAAAAGCACAAAGAGATTGGCCCGGACAGCGAAATGGGAGATTATTGCATACCAAGCACTGGTTAGCAGTAGCAACAAAGGTGTAGTTTTAAGCCAATCAGAGTTTTCTTGTCCTGGGAAAAGTTCGCAAATTAACCAAAAAAGTGCTGGTGCGGTAAGGCCCCAGATTATGGCGACAGGCAGGCGGATTGCCCACATATTGGGGCCGATCAAGCGCATAAAAGCAGATATAATGTAAATGAGCAAAGGTTCACGCCCAAAGTTGCCTGGGAAAAAAACTGGCCAGCCCATTTCGGGCAAGTGAAAAGCATCTAAAGCATTAAAAGCTTCGTCATGATGAAGTGCGGGGGGTATATTGGAGGCATTTGCTAAGTGGAAGCCCCACAGAGTAAGCCACAAAATTCCTAAAATGAGCAGCATTCGTGAGCCCTTAAAACAACGTGAAAGCATGCTCAGCTCCTTCCAGGACTTTCTCCAGCCGATTATATCTTCAAGGTTTACCGCCTGCAAATAATGAAGAGCCGAAGGCAAACATGGCCGGCTTTTTGGAGCATGCATTTGTGTGGTAAAATATCTTGACTTTATCATTGGGAGGTGAACGGAAGGATGCTGGAAAAGCTTTTGGAGAAGTTGGAGAAAGCGGAAAAGCGCTACGAAGAGCTTAATGAGCTTATGGGTTTGCCTGAGGTTGTGGCGAACCCGGAGAAAATGGCTGAGTATGCTCAGGAGCAGGCAGAACTTGAGGAGCTCGTTCAGGCTTACAGGGATTACAAGAGGCTGGCCAAGCAGCTTGAGGAAGCCAAGGCTTTGGTGGAAGAATCGGATGATGATGAGCTAAGGGAGCTTGCTAAAGCTGAGGTTAAAGAACTGGAAGGGAAAATAGAGGAAGCAGAGAAGCGCCTCAAAGCCCTCCTTATCCCCAAAGACCCGAAGGATGAAAAAGATGTGATTATGGAAATAAGGGCTGGAGCCGGCGGGGAAGAAGCAGCGCTCTTTGCTGCCGACCTATTCAGGATGTATACACGCTACGCTGAGAAACAGGGGTGGGATGTGGAAATCTTGAGCTCTCACGCCACCGGCCTTGGGGGGTTCAAAGAAGTTGTGTTCCAGATAAAAGGAAAAGGGGCTTATTCCCGCCTCAAATACGAAAGCGGTGTCCATAGAGTCCAGAGAGTACCTATAACCGAAGCCAGCGGCCGCATACACACTTCCACCGCCACCGTGGCCGTTCTCCCCCAGGTAGATGACGTGGAAATTCACATAAATCCCGATGACCTGGAAATAGACGTATACCGCTCCTCCGGCCCTGGTGGGCAGCATATGCAGAAAAACGCCACGGCCGTCCGAATTACCCACATCCCCACAGGGATAACAGTTTCATGCGAAAGCGAGCGTTCTCAGTACCAGAACAAGGAGCGAGCCTTAGCTATCCTCAGAGCCAAGCTCTACGAGATGGAGCAGCGTAAGGTTAGAGAGCAAATTGACCAAGAGCGCCGCAAACAGGTGGGCACTGGAGAACGCAGCGAGAAGATCCGCACTTACAATTTCCCCCAGAACAGAGTTACGGACCACCGCATTGGCCTTACCTCCTACAGGCTGGAGGAAGTGCTGGATGGAGACCTGGACGAGTTCATAGAAGCCCTGGCTGCTGAGGAGCAGGCCCGCAAGTTGGAAGAAATCGGCTCTTAAAATTTATCTCTTCTGCGCTATGGCCTCCCTGGCCATGGCGATGAACTCATCAATCCCTTTAGGCCCCAGGTCCTCTCCAGAGCGAAGCCTTACTGCTACCTTTTCTTCCTTGACCTCCTTATCGCCAACAATAAGCATGTAAGGTATTTTGTCCAGCTGAGCCTGGCGGATTTTAGCTTGCATCCTTTCAGGGCCATCGTCCACTTCTACCCTAAGCCCCTCCTCCTTGAGGCGTGCGGCTACTTTATAGGCGTAATCGTTGTGGCGCTCCGCTATGGGTATAATTCGGACTTGAACCGGGGAAAGCCAAACTGGGAAGGCGCCAGCATAGTGTTCAATTAAAACCCCTAAGAAGCGCTCCATGGAACCCAATAGAGCTCGGTGGACCATGTATGGGCGATGTTCTTTGCCATCAGGGCCGATGTAAGTGAGGTCAAAGCGCTCGGGGATGTTGAAGTCAAACTGGATTGTGGTGCACTGCCAGGCTCTACCCAAAGCATCTTTTATCTTGATGTCAATCTTGGGGCCATAGAAGACCGCTTCCCCTTCTTCCCTCCGGTAGGAAAGCCCCATTTTCTCCAGCGCTTTGATTAAGGCTCCTTCGGCCATTTCCCACATCTCATCGCTTCCGATGTACTTTTCGGGATGTTGGGGGTCACGGACTGAAAGGGCTATATCGTAATCGCGGAAGCCGAAGGCCCCAAGGAGGTGCATTGTGAGCTTAAGGCAGCCCAAAATTTCGTCCTCTATCTGTTCCGGAGTGCAGAATATGTGGGCATCGTCCTGGGTGAAGCCTCGCACCCGAAGCAGGCCATGCAATACTCCTGAGCGTTCGTATCGGTAGACAGTGCCAAGTTCAGCCCAGCGCAGAGGTAATTCACGGTAGCTCCGGCGGCGCGATTTGTAAATCATGATGTGGAATGGGCAATTCATCGGCTTTATGTAGTAATCTTGGCCCTCAATGTCCATTGGGGAATACATGTTCTCCCGGTAGAAGCTTAAGTGGCCGCTTGTCTCCCAAAGCCAGCTCTTTCCGATGTGCGGGGTGAAAACGAATTGGTAGCCAGCCTTCAGGTGTTCCTGACGCCAGAATTCTTCAATGAGGTACCTTATCATGCCTCCTTTTGGGTGCCAGAGCACAAGTCCAGCGCCAAGCTCAGGATGGATGCTGAAAAGGTCCAAGTCCTTGCCCAAGCGTCGGTGGTCGCGCCTTTCCACTTCTTCTAGCCAGGCGATGTATCTTTCCAGCTCCTCTCGGGTAGGCCAGACAGTCCCATATATGCGTTGGAGCTGTGGGCGGCGCTCGTCGCCTCGCCAGTAGGCCCCGGCCACGCTCAGGAGCTTGAAGCCATCCTCCGGTAT
>CAYOIS010000139.1:0-5680 GCA_964404055.1 uncultured Anaerolineae bacterium
CCTTAGATGCTTGCATGCCACTGGCTATTTCCTTGGCATCAAAGAGCCGGTGAAAACTTTCTCCGACCATTCCCGACATCTCTCCAAGGGGATTAAGGCTTGTCCATCCTCTCGTCCCCGCACTTTCAGGCGCTCCCCTGTATCCCAGCGGTATATCCCTATGGCCAGAAAGAAAGGGCCGTTTGGCAAATCGGAGGGAATGTCCAGTATGTACTTATCCCTTATGAGCTCCCCAGGCATCCAAGAGGAAGTAGGCTTTTCCCCATTCAGCGGTGGCTGATCCCGCTGAGAGCACTTCCGACCCTCCGAATCCAGAAGGTGAACGAAAATTGAATAATCCCGGTCAAATGGCTTAAGGGCTTGCCAGAACAATTCAATCTCAAGCCTTTTGCCAGGCTCTGGTGCCCCACTGCGCCAGCAATCCACCAGTATCGCATTATCGCTGCCTATAACCGCTAAGGGTCCAGACTGCGGGACATAATCTACAAAATTTGGTTCAAGGTAGCGGTAGCTTCCCAACAGGACCAGGGTTGAGATGGCAGCCCACAATGGCCAATCTTTGAGAGCGGGTATGTACTTGAGAGACATTCCCCCCAGAATGGCCAAGCCCAAGGCAGTAAAGCCTAAAATTTCCCAAGGGTACCGGAGGAGTTTCCATAAGGAGGAAACTTTCCAAAGCGGATAAGCCAGAGGTAGCGAAAGGAAAACAGGGATTAAGGCCAAAGCTAAGGCGAAGCTTCCTGCCCTATCCCTCGCTTTAGACCACCCCAGAAGTGAGAGGAAAGAGAGGGCTAAGGGGGCAACTCCCAGCTGAAAAGGCATCTCTTCAATCCAACCATGGGAACTTGCCTTTACTCCCCACCAAGCCGAAAAAATCTGGTGGGGGAGGACGAAGTGGGCAAAGAATTCGGGGTTTGGACCGGGGAAGAAGGTTCGGGTGAAAGGATACATGGTGAAGCCGAGGAAGAAAGCGAGGAGAGGGAAGAGCCAGCGGCGGTGAAGCAAGGCGTAGATTGCTCCTGCTATAAGGGCAAAAACAGCCAGCCCAGGGTTAGTCAAAACCAAGAGGATGCTTATTCCCAAAGCAGCAAAGTAGGCAAAAGCTCCTCTTCCGCCCCAACTTAAAGTTGCAAAAAGCCAAGGAAGCAACCCCCAGAAGAAGGGCTCCCCCAATTCCCCTCTTACATAAATTGCAGCTAAGATGAAGGGGGAGTAGACATAAAGGACTGAAGCAAGCAGCGCTTCTGGGCCTTTCCCTTGGAGCCAGAAGAAAACCCCGAGAGTCCCCAAAGTCAAACTTAAAGCCCAGATGGCTTTAACTGAATCGGCACCTGTGAGGCCGGCCTTTTGGAGCCAAGAAGCCAGCAAGTAAACTAAAAAGCCCCCCTCACTCAGGGGGTCCCAGGCCCAATCACTGGCCCTATAGACCGGAAGGAATGTGGCCAAAGTGTTAATAAAGCCTGGGTAAGTGAGGGGGGCCAAGGCGGGAATGAGGAGAGCAAGGAGCAAGAAAGTCCTCTTCAAAGCACTTCCTCCTCAATCTCGGCTATGGTGCTCTCCAAAATTTCCAGCCCTTCATCTACAAGCTCTTTGGTTATCACCAAAGGTGGCATTATCCTTATTGAACTCAATCCACTTCCCAAAATCAGCAAGCCTTTCTCAAAAGCTCGGTAAAGGACCTTGTCCCTAATTTCTGGGATTGGCTCTCGGGTTTTGCGGTCCTTCACCAGCTCAATCCCTATCATCAAGCCTTTGCCCCTTACTTCTCCGATTAGCGGGTGCCTTTCGGCGGTTTGGTGGAGGCGATTGAGGGCATATTGGCCCATAGCGGCAGCGTTCTCCATAAGCCCATTCTCCAGAAGCCTTATGGTTGCCAAGGCCGCTGCACAGGAGATGGGATTGCCACCGAAAGTATTTCCATGCGCTCCTGAGGGCCAAGTCATGAGAGACTTACGGGCCACCATTGCCCCCAAGGGCAACCCCGAAGCGATTCCCTTCGCTATGCAGACGATATCCGGCTCAACCCCCCAGTGCTCAATGGCGAACATCTTGCCTGTGCGCCCCATTCCTGTTTGAATTTCATCCACAACTAAGAGGAAGCCGTATTTATCGGCTAAGGCTTTCAGGCGAGGGAAAAACTCAGGAGGGGGAACGATGTAACCGCCCTCTCCTTGGATTGGCTCCACAAATACCGCGGCGAACTCATCGCCGGGAGCGTAAGTCTTGAAAACGACCTCTTCAATGTATTGGACGCAGTAAAGGTCGCAAGATGGGTATTCCTGGCGGAAAGCGCAGCGGTAGCAATAGGCGTAGGGGACATGAACTACTCCGGGGATGAGGGGGAAAAAGCCACGCCTCTGGACTGCTTTGGAGCCTGTAAGGCTTAGGGAGCCCATTGTGCGGCCATGGAAGCTTCCGATGAAGGCCAGTGTTAGCGGTTTCCTGGTTACGTAACGGGCAAGCTTGAAGGCCGCTTCTATGGATTCGGTCCCGGAGTTGGTGAAGAAGACCATGGTTTCTTCTTTAATTGGCACGATTTCATCAAGCTTTTCCGCCAGCATTATCTGGACCGGGTAGTAAAAGTCGGTTCCAGCCATGTGGATGAATTTTTCAGCCTGCTCTTTTATGGCTTGGACTATCTCAGGGTGGCAGTGGCCTGTGTTGACCACAGCAACGCCAGCGGTGAAGTCAATGTAGCGGTTCCCATCTACATCCCACACTTCAGCGCCTTGGCCCCTTTCCATGACGAAGGGGTAAGGGCGGGTATAAGAAGGGGAGATGACTTTTCGGTCTCTTTCCACCCATTCTCTGGCCTTCGGTCCTGGTCTCATAAAGCACCTCCTTTTGGTGTGATGTTATATCCTTTGCCGGGTAGGTTACCTCCTCTATCCCTAACCCCGCGTATCGGGGTTAAAATAGGCTCGCTGGGTTTTAGGCCCCGCTCGTGGTTTCCCTCACCCCATCGCAGGGGTAGGAGATATTGAGGGTACATCCCCCAAGTCCTTGCCGATGGTACTCCCTGGGGCTTCCAGTTTTGCTCACCCCCGCGAGGGCCTGCTTTAAGAGGTTACTCAAGATTCTGGGCCCTGCTCATGAGCAGGCTTGATCCCCCTCTTAGGAGTGGGCAGGGCTGGGGACACCAAATGGCTTTAGGAGGGGCTTTTGCTTATTTACCATCCGTTAAGTTGAAAAGGGGTAAAGCCTTCGGCTTTCCTGGCTTTGTAGGAGGCTTTTGGCCTAAGACTTTCCCCTTAAAACTGCCATCCCATAGCCTTACGGTAAAGCTATCCCCTGGTTGAAGCTGAAATGCACTTTTTACAATATCACCCAAACCGGAATAGATTAAGGCGTAACCCCTCCTGAGAACCCCAAGGGGGTTAAGGGCATCCAGCTTCTCGGCAAGCGTTTTCATTTGGCTTTTTTTAAGGTTCAGCCCATTAAGCACCGCACGGTTTAAATGTTCCCCCAATTCGTCTACTTGTTGCCGTAAGTGAGAAATCCGCACTGAAGGGGAATAGGCACTGAAGGCTTTCTTCTCTGCCTCCAGCCTCTGCTTAGCTTCCTGAAGCTTGCTCCTAAAGGCCAGCTCTATCCTCTTTTCAAAAGCCTGGATTTTTTTGAAAAGCTCCTCCCGGTCGGGCACGGCAAGCTCAGCCGCAGCTGAAGGGGTTGGTGCACGCAAATCAGCAGCCATATCAGCCAGAGTGTAATCTATTTCGTGGCCAATCCCGCTTATTACCGGAATTTCCGAGGAAGCTATCGCTCTCACTACTCGCTCATCGTTGAAAGGCATAAGCTCCTCAAAAGAGCCTCCCCCTCGCGCTAAGATTATGAGGTCAACTTGCCCCCAGGAATTCAGGAGTTGAAGGGCTTCCACTATGCTTGCGGGAGCTTCATCTCCTTGGACTAAAGCTGGCGAAAGGATAATCTCGGCCAAGGGGTAACGCCTACCAATTATCCTAAGGATGTCTTTTATAGCTGCACCGAAAGGCGAGGTCACAAGCCCGATGCGCTTGGGGAAAGGGGGCAAAGGCCTCTTGCGAGCTTGGTCAAATAGGCCCTCTTGGCTCAACCGGGCCTTGAGCTGCTCAAGCTGCAGGTATAAAAAGCCAACCCCGACAGGCTTAAGCGAATAAACATAAAGTTGATAAGTCCCCTTCGGGGGGTAAACATCCACATAGCCGTGGGCTATGACGTGGTCGCCATCAGAAGGGGTGTAATTGAGGGAGGTTGCTATTTCCCGCCACATTACGCATTGGATTACAGCCTTTTCATCCTTGAGGGAAAAATAGCAGTGGCCTGAAAGGGCGTAGGAGAAGTTGGAAACTTCCCCTTCAACCCAGACATCCTGAAGGGTGTAATCTGAGTAAACCAAAGCCCTTATGTAGTCCGTAAGCTCCGAAACTTTCAGGCATCTTAACCCTTCCAGCAATACTTATTCCTCCTCAAGGTACATTGGCATAACTACGTGGGTGAAGTCCTCCCCATCGGCCGGCTTGAGGACCCCAGGGCTTGAGGAAGTGGTGGCTTCCAAGGCAATTTCGTCCTCTTCCATCACCGAAAGGGCTTCTATGAGGTATTTAACGTTGAAAGCAATTTCCAGGGGTGCGCCCTGAACTTTCGCCTCCACCTGGCTAACGTTGTCCCCGTATTGGCGGCTTGTAGCCTTTATGGTCAGGGAACCCGGGAGGAGTGCCGAAGCCGGAGATATCTCCAACCTGACCATGTTGTCTCTATCTTTGGCAAAAAGGTGGGCAATCTTCAGAGCTTTCAGGAAAGCTTCCCTCTTCACTACTACGCGGGTATTGTATTCTTTAGGGATGAGGGCTCGGAAATCGGGGTAAGTGCTTTCTATAAGCTGCGATAAAAGCTCAATGGCCATGACTGGCCCTTCGGGTTGGCCTTTGAGGTGGAAGAGGATTTGGTTCCTCCCCTGAGGGATTAGGATTTCAATTGGCTGGGATTCATCGGCTTCGGTTGCGATGCGAGCGAGTTCATCAAGGGCTCTGGCCGGGATTATGACCTCAAACGAGCCTTCCACTGGCTGGGGTAAGATGACGTTCCTTACGGATAAGCGGTATCCATCGGTAGCGGCGAGGGTTAGCTGGTCGCCTTCCAGCGAAGTAAAAGCTCCACTAAGGAACGGATGTGTCTCCTCGGAGGCTGCGGCAAAGGTAACCTGTTGGATGATTTTGCGCAGAGTAGCCGGCCTTAGGGGGGTTACAATCCGGATGCTCTGGCCTTCCAGCTTGGAAGCAGTCATAACCTCTGGAAATTCGGTAGCGTCCATCCCCCTTATATTGGCCTCAAAGCGGCCGCATCGGACGTTCAAAGTTTGGGTTCGCACTATTAGCTCCAGCTCCACTGGTTCCGAAGGCAGAGAATCCACAAAATCTGAAAACAGGCGTGCTGGTACAGTTGTTGCCCCTTCTTCTTCTATGTTTGCCCCTATCCAGCAAGTTATGCTTATATCCAGGTTTGTAGCGGAGAGCATGAGCCTTCCTTCCCTTGCTTCCAGGTAAACGTTGCTCAGGACAGGGAGAGTGCTCCGGGTAGCGACGGCTTTCTCCACTATAGAAAGGGCTGTAGAAAGGTTATCCTGAAGGCAAATCAACCTCACGGCCATTCCCTCCTAAATTTTTCAGCCCATTATACCTTAAGAAATGAGGTTTGGCAATTA
>CAYOIS010000140.1:0-5644 GCA_964404055.1 uncultured Anaerolineae bacterium
TAGCCCTGCTGTGTGCGTGATGCGAAAAGGGGGTTCGAGCCAACACCCGACTCAGGGAAGCTTCCACGAGAGGGGATGCGTTAGCCCACAGGGCGAGGCAGTAACCGAAGGGAAGCTTCCAAAGTGAGTTTTAGGGGTCGAACCAGTTCGCACACGGCACAGCGGGGATTTTTATTGGGCAGCTAAAGGTATGGAAAAGGCCCAGGAAGGAGCTTTGGTTCTACTCATAAGCCAGAAAGGAAAGCGCTTTATCCTGAGGATTTCCCCAGGGAAACGCTTTGAGACCCAGTTCGGCTTCATAAAACACGAGGATTTAATCGGTAAGCCCTTCGGCACAGAGGTCCAGACCCACTTGGGCCACAAGTTCCTCCTATTGGAACCATCTACCTTTGACCTCATCCAGTCCATCCCGCGGATAACCCAGATAATCTACCCCAAGGATGCCGGATACATAATCATCAAGTTAAACTTGCAGCCCGGCAAGAGGGTCGTAGAAGCTGGAACCGGAAGCGGAGCTCTTACTATGGTCCTGGCTAAGGCTGTTATGCCTTCCGGGCGGGTTTACTCCTACGAAGTAAGGCCAGAAATGCTCAGACTCGCACGCCGCACCTTGGAAATGGCCGGGGTATTGGATTATGTTGAGCTAAAAGAAAGGGATATAGCCTCTGGGTTTGACGAAAGGGACGTAGATGCCCTTTTCTTAGACCTGCGCACCCCTTGGGAGTATCTTGCCCAGGCTAAAGAAGCTCTCAAGCCTGGGGGTTTCTTCGGGGCTTTAGTCCCCACCGCTAACCAAGTTGTAAGCCTTTTGGAAGGGTTAGAAAACCACGGTTTTGTGGACGTTGAGGTGGAAGAGCTACTCCTTAGGCCGTATAAGGCTGTTCCGGAAAGGCTCCGCCCTGATGACCGGATGGTAGCCCACACGGGTTATCTAATCTTTGCCCGAAAGGCAGATGTTGCCGGGAAAGAGTGGTTTTCCTTCAGGATAGGTAGGGCTTGGCGGTTCCAGAGGGAGGAGACTGAAGAAGTTGACGAAGACCTTAACGGCTGAATTTGACTATGGTTACGCCTTCTCCACCCTCGCTCGGTACGGCGTGGTAGAACGAGGCCACAAGGGGATGTTCGGCTAAGTAATCCCACAAAGCTTGTCGTAGAGCACCAGTCCCTTTCCCGTGCACTATCCTAACCCTTTCAAGCCCGGCTAGAAAAGCTTTGTCCAAATAATCGTCCAAGAGCAAGAGGGCCTCTTCTACCCTCATCCCACGCAGGTTGATTTCGTTTGGGACCTTCGCCGGTTTCGGGGCGATTATTGTCTCAGCTCGGGGAATGTTTAAAGGC
This sequence comes from uncultured Anaerolineae bacterium, assembly GCA_964404055.1. Taxonomy (GTDB): domain Bacteria; phylum Chloroflexota; class Anaerolineae; order SpSt-600; family SpSt-600; genus SpSt-600. The sequence continues at coordinate 1,339 of CAYOIS010000140.1, forward strand.
GCAATCTGGCGTTTATCAATTCGCTCCAGAGGGACCCTTATCCTCCAATTGTCCACTAAAACGATTGCTTCCCCTTCCATCAGAGCCACAACTTCCCCGAAGGAATTGAGGCCATGCACCCAAACGTAATCCCCAACGGAGATCGGCCCTGGGGCAGGCGGAGGAGGGGGTTTAGGTAAGCTCACCTCCAGCTTCTTAACCTCTTGCGCTATTTCCCTCAAGGCTTCAGGGGTACGGGAGGCTTCAGCTTTTGACTTCAAGCGAGCGAGCTCGGCGCGGAACCTTTCAATTTCTTCTTGGGCTTTCTGGCGGGCTTCCTCCAGGATACGATACCGCTCTTTCTCCAGCTCTTCTAACTTCTGGCGTGCCTCCTCTTCCCAGAGTTTGGCTTTCTCCAAAGCCTTGCGGGCTTCCTCTTCCATCTCTTTGGCTTTCCGATAGGATTCTTGGATTTGGGCTAAGAGTGCCTCGGTTTCAAGCCTTTGAGGAGGCAAGAATTCTTTGGCCTGCTGGATTATTTCGGGGTCAAGGCCAAGCCTTGAAGCTATTATCAGCGCATTGGATTGCCCCGGAAGGCCTATCTTTAGGGTGTAAGTTGGAGCAAGGGTTTCTGGGTCAAATTCCATGGAGGCGTTTTCCACCCCTGGGGTGGCATAAGCATAGGCCTTGAGCTCGGAAATGTGGGTGGCCACTAAAGTAGTAATGCTCCTTCCCCGTAGGTGAGCTAAGAGTGCTCTGGCTAAAGCTGCTCCTTCTACAGGGTCAGTCCCTGCCCCAAGCTCATCCAATATCACCAGGGAGCGAGAATCGGCCAGGGTCAGTATCCGCACGATGTTACCCATGTGGGAGGAGAAGGTGGAAAGGCTTTGCTCTATGGACTGCTCATCCCCTATATCAGCATATATCCCTCGGAAGACGGAGAGGGATGAGCCCTCTTGAGCTGGGATGGCAAGCCCCGCTTGGGCCATGAGCGCCAGAAGGCCTGCTGTCTTCAAAGTCACGGTCTTTCCGCCGGTGTTGGGGCCAGTTATCACCAGGATGAAGTAATCATCGGTTATGTAAATGTCCACGGGCACAACTTTGCGGGGGTCCAGTAGAGGATGGCGAGCTTTTTTCAGGTATAAGGTTGAGCCTGGGTGGACGAAGGAATCTTTAAGGAAAGGGCCTTTCCATGGGACCAGTTTGGGGATTACAGAGTTGGTGGCTAAAGCGTAGTGGGCTTTGGCCAAGGCTAGGTCAATTTCGGCCATGATTTCTACTGTGTGCCGGAGGTATGGTTCTTCCTCAGCAATGATGCGGGTGAAGCGGGCTAAAATCCTGCGGATTTCTTCCTCCTCCATGAGTTGCAGTTCCCTGAGCTGGTTCCCCAGCTCCACCACTTCCAGAGGTTCTATGAAGACCGTAACACCGCTGGCGGAGATATCGTGGACGAGGCCGGGGATGCGGTTTTTGAACTGGGCTTTTACGGGTATCACGTAGCGGCCGTGGCGTTCGGTTATGATTGGCTCTTGGATGAAGTGAGCGAGGGCAGGGGAGGTTAGGATTTCCTGCAAGCGGTTCAAGAGGTTATCCCGAGTTTGCCTGAGCTCTTGGCGCAAGCGCTTAAGCTCAGGGGAAGCATCGTCCAAGAGATCACCTTGGTCGTTTATTGCTTGCCCGATTTCGCGAGCCAACCAAGTGTAATCCTCTATACCTCTGGCCTTCGCCGAAAGTAATGGGGCTTTTTCGGCGTAGCGTGTCATAGCCCGCCTCAGACGGGAAGCAGCCAGGATGGTGCTCTTTACGGCCAAGAGTTCCTGGGGCAGAAGGATTTGGAACTTTGAAGCCTTCTCCAGGAGGGGGCGGATTTCCACAGCTCCATTTAGAGATATATCGGCTTTCTCTTGAAGGAGTGAGATGGCCTCGGCCGTCTCCCGAAGCCTGAGCTCTACTTCTTTCTCATTGGGGGAAGGACGCAAGGAGAGGGCAAGCTCGCGCCCTCCTTCAAAGGATGTGTAGTGGGCCAGCCTCTCCAGGATTTTGAAGAACTCAAGGGTTTGAAGGTCTTTTTCCTGCACCGAAGCTTACCTCTCAAGGGCAAAAATTTTCACTCCACCTTTATCATACACCAAGGTCGCAAAATGGGCGAATTTTCCCTCCATCTCAGGGGTAAGGCCGTAAGCCTCGCGCTCAAGGGGGCCGATGTAAATGTAGCGGATGTTGTATTTTTCGGCGAGAGCTTGTGCTTCTTCAGGGTTAAAGGATGTGTAAATCCTGGAGATGTCGGGTTTGCGCTGCGCTGGCTCCTCGTAGGAACCACGCCACTGCAGCTCGTGGAAATCCCAGCCTAAAACCGTTGGAAGGCCTGTATGGGTGGCCACGCGGCCGTAGTAAGTGTAAGAGCCGCCTGTAGCTTCCAGGATGACCGGCACACCTACAACGTTCTTGTTGAGCCAAGAAATAGCTTCGTAATCCGCTGGGTTGGTGCGGGCCAAGTAGGCGGTCCCGTCAAGGGTGAGGGAATCCCTACCTTCGGCCAGAGCCCTCGTTAACAAAGAAGCCAGAGGGTAATAGAGGCCGGTGAATATAGTCAAGAACACGATGCTTCTCCACAAGGTTCTGATAAGCCCAGGGGCCGAAAGTTTATAGAGGGCAAAGGCCGAGGCCAAACCCATCATGACCCAAGCTTGGTAGTAGAACTTGAAGACGGTGTTCATCCTCGTTCCGAAGGAATCCCTTATGTAGACGAACTCCACAGCCAGGGTGAGACAGAGGCCTGTAAGCCATAGCAGGAGGGCGAAAGCTAATGGCCCCTCTTTCTTTGTAAGGGAAAGCAAGCCCAGGATTATCGTAGGTATAAGTATGGCGGGAAGGGGGCGGTGGAAAATGGAGCAAAGGAAGGCCACGAATATGGCCACCCCTATCAACACAAACTCAGACCGAGGGAAACGCAGCGGGAATAGGAGGACTGGCCCCGCCAGGAGGAAAGGGGCAAACATGATAAAATACTGGTGGACTTTCGTGGAGTTGAATAGCACGGGCAAAAGCCCACCGGCCTGGGAACGAAAACCTATGTAGAAAGGCAAGTACAGAGCTACTCCTAACCCTCCCCAGGATAAAGCAAGCTTAAGTGCTTTCAACCAAGGGATTTCCCCCTTGCCGGCGGATAGGCCCAGCACAGCTGCGGCCGCTGTTAGGGCCAAGTAGATAGGGAAATCCCAAGTGTTCAGGAAAGCGAGCCCTCCCAGGGCCAGGCTGTAGAAGAAAAAGTTGGGCCAAGATGAGGCTAAGTCAGGGGAATAGAATGCGCTTAAAGCCAGAGCAATGGCCATGATAGCAAACGGCAAAGCTAAGACGTGGGGGTGTAAGTCGCCCAAAAGGAAACTGAAAAAGGGGAATTCGTCAATTACTTCCTGGTCCTGCCCTAACAGGTTGCGGTCGTGTATTACCCTGGATGCTCTCCACCACCACCAGAAGTCCACGGGATGGATTGAGGAGGGGCAAGAAGGGGCCTGGGCTAATCCTTTCACATCAACCCACTCCCAGAAGGAGGGTGAACCAACCCCTTTGCAATGGAGTAACTCAAGGAAGCCTTCCTGATTGCCAATGATTGCCACTAAAACGGCACCCAGAACAGCCCAGCGAATTGCCTGACGGAATGGTACATCTTCCTTTCTTACAAGTGCGTAAACAACCCCAAAGGCCCCTGTAACCGTAAGGGCAAATAGCGATGCTATTGCGAGGTTAAAAGCTACGCTTGAGGGGGTGGCCGTCCATTTAGCCAAGAAGGCTACCATGACATAGCCGAAGTAATAGTAGCTTATGGCGAAGCCGGAAAGCCAGGGGTCATGAGGAGGGAAAGATTGGCTCCTAAGGATAGCGTTGAGGAAGGCCAGCTCCATAGGCTTTTCAGTTCCGGAAATCTCAGGGCGGAAAGCTTTGAAAAGGGCGAAGGAGGCGAAGGCGAGGGCGTGAATCAGCTCCGTAGCCAAGATAAATTGGCGTTCCTGGGCCCAAAAGGCCTTTAAATCTTTCTGGCCCAGCTTCCAAGAGACAAGACCGAGCAAGACCAGGGCAACGACGATTCCTCCCAAGCTATTTTGGATTAGCCCCAAAGAGCAACCAAGCCATAAAGTGTAAGAAGCCAGCAATAACCCCAAGGGTCTGGCGAAGGTGATGCCTTCTCCGGGTAGTGGGGAAAATAGGCGACGAGCCAAAGGCAAGGCCAGCAGGCCCAGGAAACTTAACGCAAACCACCATTTCAAAGCAAAGAGCATGAATCACCCCCGCAGGCTTATTTCGCGAGTGTATCCCAGAATTGTGAGTG
>CAYOIS010000141.1:0-5563 GCA_964404055.1 uncultured Anaerolineae bacterium
AAGTCAAATTGCGCAAGTGCTTGCACGAAGAGATTGTTACTGGGCAGTAAAGGCGATATTGAAAAAGGCGGCATAGGGGGAAAACCCCCATAACCATATACAGCTTAAGCGCAGACCTCATTTTAAATCCATAAACTGGTAACGAGCTATTGGCCCATTACAATAGGCGGGGCACCTCCTTCTTGAGTTTTGCCCGCAAACTCTTTATAGGGGGCCCCACCTTTTTCAAAATTGCTTCTACCACCTGGTAACGAACTCTTGGCGCAAATGCTGTCTTTTGTTGCGGATTTGCCATACCAAGGGTATAAAAGAACCATGAGGGTGGGAGAGCTTATCGCACATGGAGCTGAGCGGTTAAATGAAGCTGGTTGCCTTGAAGCCTGGCTTGAAAGTGTGCTCATCCTCTCCCACGCCCTGAGGAAAAGGAAAGAGTGGGTCTTGGCTCATCCCGAGGCGCAAGTGGAGGAGGGGGAAGAACGCCTATTCCTCAGCTTGCTGGAGAGAAGGGCCAAGAGAGAACCCCTCCCTTACGTCCTGGGCCAGGTTGAGTTCTACGGCATCAATTTGAAGATTGACCGGCGGGCCCTTATCCCCAGGCCTGAAACTGAGCTTTTGGTGGAGAAAGCCTTGGAGTGGGCTCGCAATTTCCCTTCTTTAACCATAGCCGATGTGGGGACAGGAAGCGGGGCCGTGGCTATTGCCCTCGCTTTGCACCTTGGGGAAAAAGGGTTAATCTATGGGCTGGATTCTTCCCCCCAAGCCCTGGAGTTGGCCCAGGAAAATGCTGCACTTAACCGGGTGGAAAAGCGTATTGTGTTCCTCTTGAGCGATTTGCTCTCAGCTCTTGAGGAGCCCGTGGACCTAATCGTGGCCAATCTCCCCTATATCCCTTCAACTCAGTTGGAAAAGCTTGCCCCTGAGCTCCGCTGGGAGCCGCGTGAGGCCCTGGACGGTGGGCCAGATGGCTTGGAAAGCATCCGGAAACTTCTGCTCCAAGCCCCTTCATACCTCAAAAGGGGTGGAGCTATCTTCTTAGAAGTAGGGCCAGGACAGGCCCGCAAAGTCAAATCGTTAGCTCGCAAAATTTTCCCCCACGCCCGAATTTACGCATTCCCAGACTTGAGGGGTATAATGCGAGTGGTGATGGTGGAAGATGCGAGCCCTTAAGCTTTTGGTCCTGGCCGGGATTATGCTTGCTTTCCTCCTCAGGGTATATTCCCTTGGGGATAAAAATGTCTGGTGGGATGAAGGCCTTGCTGTGTGGGCTGTTAGGAAAGGGCTGCTTGAAACTACCCTCTGGACCGCAGGCGATGTCCATCCTCCCCTTTACTTTTGGCTTCTCTGGTTCTGGATAAGGGTTGCCGGTGAAGCCGAGTTTCCCGCCCGCTACCTCACCGTTATCATGGCCGTATTGACAGTAGCCGCCGTTTTTCCCCTTGCCCGAAAGCTCGCCGGACCTAATGCTGGGGCATTGGCCGTCTGGCTCCTGGCCCTTTCCCCTTTCCACATCTGGTGGTCTCAGGAAATGCGGATGTACGTTCCCGCAGCCTTCTTCTTCACCCTCTCCGCTTACTTTGCCTTGGAAGCCTCCTCCACCGATTCGTTGAAACCTTGGGCCGGCTTAATCTTAGCCTGTTCCGCTGCCCTTTATACCCTCTACTCCGCCGTCTTCCTCATCCCCGTATGCGCTATCCCAATAGTGCTCAAAGCCTTTAACCAACGCAAGATCCTGGCCCGATTGGCCCTGGCCTTAGTGGCTGTGGCCTTGCTCTGGACCCCATGGCTTTCTCTTGCTCTTCCCAGGATGAGGTCTTGGTCAGCGGCGGAAGAGCCTCCTTCCCTCGGATTCGTGCTCAAGCTCAACGCTATCCTCTTGAGCACAGGGGTCTCTGTAAATCTGGACCAATACTTTCCGGCCGGCATTTTCATCGTGATTGTTGCCTTTGCCGGGCTTATCCTCTTCTCTTTGGAGAGCGAGAACCGCAAAGCCTTGCCTGGGGCACTAATGCTCCTGGCTGGAGTATTCCTTCAGCCTTTAGCCGTTTGGCTCTTGACCCAACCTCGCCCCCTTTTCTACGTCCCAAAAGTAGAAGCCCGCTACTTCATACCCTTCGCCCCCTTCTTCTACTCCCTCCTTGCCCTTTCATTGGCCACTATTAGCAAGAGGCTGCGTCCCTTGGGTTTGGGCCTTGGGGTCGGCACTTTAGCCCTAATGGTAGCCTTTCTCCCACGATACTACGAAGGGCGGGATTGGGAGGACGATTTACCCTTTATGGTCCGCCTCATCCAAGTTTACGGCCACCCCGACGATGCCATAATCTTAGTCTCAGGCGATCGTTTCCCCGAATTCCTCTACTACTATGACCTCCCATCTGGCGACTTTCGCTTGCCCGTTTACTTTGCCCCTCGCCTCTCCTCAACCCTTTCTTATGCTACGGTTGAAGAAGAGCTTGGCTGGATAATAGGTTCCCACCCCAGAGTCTGGCTTGCTGCCGTCAAGCCCTTCCTCCAGGACCCAGAGGGTGCTGCCGTAAAGTGGCTTTCGGAAAAGATGAAGCTTACGCTGGAATTTCACTTCAAGCGGGATTCACTCTACCTTTTCTCCCACGGTGAAGAGCCTGCAGTCCCCTCCCGCGAACTCGCTCCTCTCTTCTCTTTGAACGCGGAGTTAGCCCCAGGGGTAAAAGTGTTGGGTTATGACCTTCTGGATAGGCGAGGAAAGCAAGGGGCCACAGTCCACTTAGGGCTGTTTTTGGAGCTTGAGAAACCAGCCCACTTCCACTTTGAAGCCATTTCCCCAAGCGGGTTGCCTCTGCCCATGGAGGCTTTCTCCTTGCAGCCGGGCTACCACTACAAGCTCGTTGGGTTCCGGATCGTCCCCTCTTGGGGTGGCCGATTCAAGCTCAGGCTTAGGGTGGACTCAGAGGCTTTATACTTAGGGGAGGTGGGAGTTAAAAGAGGGGCCATAGCCTCGGGCGAGGAGGAAATCAAGCACCGCCTTTCGGCTAAGCTCGGTGATAGGATAAAGCTTATGGGGTACAACCTGGTGGGGGTAGGCGAACCGCCCGTTCTCAACCCTGGAGGAACTTTGATTTTGGAGCTTTTCTGGGAAGCTGAAGCTCCTACTGAAAGGTCCTACACCGTATTCACTCACCTCTTAGGCCCGATCCTCAACCCCGCTACCGGTAAGCCCGTCTGGGCTCAGGATGACCAGGAGCCGATGGAAGGGCTCTACCCTACAACCCATTGGCTTCCCAATGTGCTATGGAAGGACCGGTATGAGCTCACCTTGCCGCCGGATGCTCCTCCAGGCGATTACGTCTTGGAGGTGGGAATGTACCTGAGGGAAACAGGGGAAAGGCTTCCCGTCAGCGGTGATGGTGCCGACCCTGAATCCAAGCGCATAATCCTTGGCGTAATAAAGGTGGAGGATTAGCTATGGAGAAAGAGAAGCTTGTAGAAGAGTTCAGGGCTTTGGCTTTTGAAGAGGGGGGCGTTAAGGTCCTGGGGGTGCGGGAGATAGAGAGCATAGCTCAAAGGTGGGGGCTGAAGCTTAGAGAGGTGGAGCTTGCCGCTCTGGAGGAAGGCTTCATGCCCCGCCGCTACCTCCGGAACCTTGGGACTGTAGGATTTGAAGGGCAGAAGAAGCTTTTGATGTCAAAGGTAGCGGTAATAGGGCTTGGGGGGCTCGGAGGTTACGTCTGCCAAGCCCTGGCACGAATGGGTGTAGGCACGCTCATCCTGGCCGATGGGGATGTGTTTGTGGACCACAACCTCAATCGGCAAGTCTTGAGCGAGGTAAGCACGCTTGGTGAGCCAAAGGCTGAAGTAGCAAAGAGGGTGATTTCCCGCATAAACCCGGCAGTTGAAGTCATAGCCTGGAACGAATTTATCCGGGCCGATAATTTAAGCAAGGTCTTAGAGGGGTGCCAGGTAGTAGTTGATGGTTTGGATAGCCTGCCGGCGAGACTTGAATTGGAGGAGGCTGCGCGAAAGGCTGGAATTCCCTTGGTCCATGGGGCGATAGCCGGCTTCCTGGGCCAAGTCATGACGATATTCCCAGAGGATCCAGGGCTTAAAGCCCTTTACGGTGATAAGCCTCCGGAGAAAGGGGCGGAAGCTATGCTGGGCACTCCCGCCGCTACCCCAATGATGGTAGCGGCCATTCAGGTTCAAGAGGTGGTGAAAATCCTCTTGGGAAAGGGCGCGCTCCTGAGGAAGCGCATGCTGATTTTGGATATGGAAAACTGGGTAGTAGAATTAGTGGAGATAGGGGAAGGGCCATAAATGCTTACAAGTTTGCGAAGGCGTCAAAACCTTGCTCTTAGTGCGATTGCGGGCTTGTATTTAGGCATAGTAATCCACAGCTTGCTTTTTGAAGGCTTATTTGCTCCATTGGGAAGGGATTTCCTTGCTTTCTGGAGTGCTGGCTATGTAGCTAGCACAATGGGTTACAGCAAAGTTTATGACCTTGAGGCTTTGGGGAAAGTACAAGCCTCTCTCACCCCATTACCCCAGTACAAGTCTTGCACTATGGCTTACCTTTTCTTACCGGTATTTACTACGCTTTTTCATCTATTCGCTCTTTTGCCTCCTGAGGCAAGCTTTTTCCTTTGGACCTCTTTGAACTTCTTTCTCTTAATTCGCTTCTTTCGGAAGTTCATCCTTCACCAAGAGAAAAAGGGGCTATGGCCTGTGTTTCTACTCGCTTTTCCAACTTTTCAAAACTTCTACTGGGGCCAAATCAACGTATGGCTTGTTATCTGCATTGGGGAATTCATTCGCGCTTATTTGGAGAGGAAACCTCTAAAGGCCGGGGTTTATCTTGCGGGACTGCTTTTAAAGCCTCAAACTTTAATATTGCTTCTTCCTTTCCTCTTTCTGAAAGGGGGGATTAAAGTGTTGGAAGGATTTGCTCTGGCGGCTTTAGCCCTCCTTGCTTTATCTCTCTTGATAGGCGGGCAAGAAGGATTAAAGGGGTTGGTTCTCATCTGGCTAAAGGGTGCAAAAGGAATGCCCAGCATTACGCCAGAAAGCATGATGAATTGGAGGATGTTACTCGTGCATTTAAGCACCTTCTTCTCGCCAACTATAGGCTGGGCAGTAGCTGGGCTCGGGATGGCTCTGACGGTTGCTTTGACTTTTTATTTGTGGAAGAAATTGCCACCGGACGATAGCGAAGCTTTTGTTGTGACATTCTTAGGGACAATTGCTGCGACTTTAGCCTTTGCTTGGCATTCACATTTTCACTTAGGAATGCTCCTCTTTCCGTGCATAATATGGCTATACAATAGCGAAATTTTCCCCCAGAGCTTGTTCTATGCCTGGGTTTTTATACCCCCTGCAACTGTTTTCTTCATCTACCTATTGGGCGCTTTAGCTCAAATCGCAAAGATAACCCTCCCAATGGGTTATGGCGGCTTAATCCTGGGAAGCTGCTTCCTCGCTTTTAACCTTTGCTTCCTCATCTGGTCCGTTAAAATGGTGAGCACCAAGCTGAATACGATTTAAATTTGACATACGCCCTTTTCTCTGGTAAGCTTTTATTACCAAAAGCCAGGAG
>CAYOIS010000142.1:0-5521 GCA_964404055.1 uncultured Anaerolineae bacterium
AAGAAGAGGATAAGGCTTATGTATCCATTCACGTTGAAAAAGGCTACGTTCACTCGCGAGAGGTCATCGGGCTTGACTATGGAGTGCTCGTAGGCCAGAAGCAAAGCGCATAGGACAAAGCCTACCCAATAGGCCCACCCGAGGGAGCAACTGAACCCAAGGGCCACAAGGCCTAAGAGCATCCCGACATGGCAGAAAGAAGAAAGGCGAAGCGCTGCCGCTATCCCAAACTGCGCCGGAATAGAATAAAGCCCATCCCTCCTATCCACCTCCACATCCTGGCAAGCGTAAATGAGGTCAAAGCCTGCTATCCAGAGTGTGACGATGCCCAAAAGTAGCCAAGCGGGGAAATCCTCTGGAGTGAAAAGGGAACCCCTCACAGCCACCCACGCCCCCATAGGAGCAAGGCCATCGGTAAAGCCCAGGATGAAGTGGGAAAGCCAAGTGAAGCGCTTAGTGTAATGATAGCCTGCCAAGAAAATTAAAGCTATCGGCATGAGGCGGAAGGGGAGAGGGCCTAATTCCCAGGCCGAGAGGGCAAATATGCCAAGGGAAAGGAAAACAGCAGCCCAAGCCACCCGCGGCTTTAGAGCTCCTGTTACCAATGGCCTCTGTGCCGTGCGAGGATTGCGCGCATCGTAAGGCAAATCCACGATGCGGTTCAGGCTCATGGCGAAGGTCCTGGCCGAAACCATCGCTACGGTTATCCAGAGGAACTGATGCCAGGTCGGCCACCCATTGGCCGCAAGGAGCATCCCAAGGTAGGCAAAAGGCAGGGCAAAAACTGTATGCTCAAACTTTATCATTTCCAGGAAGAGGCGAAGCGACCGCACTTTATCCTCCCAAGGCTTTCAAAATTTCCGGCCACTTCTCGTCCACCATTTTCTTGACCTCAGGGCTCATCCTGACCACCTCAGGCCACTGGCGATTGTAGCCTTCTTCCGGGAGCTTGGCTGTAGCATCTATCCCAATCTTTCCCCCAAAGCAAGGCTGAGAAGCAGCGTGATCCAGCTGGTCCACTGGCCCTTCCACGATGACCACATCCCTCTTCCAGTCCACATTCCCCAAAGAATACCAGGCTACCTCTTCCAAGTTGCGGACATCCACCCATTCGTCTACCACTACAATGGCTTTAGCCAGCATCATAAGTCCCATTCCCCACAGACCAAAGATGACCTTGCGGGCATGGCCAGGGTAGCGCTTTCGGATGGAGACAAGGACAAGGTTGTGGAAAACGCCTGCTGCGGGCATGTGAATGTCCACTATTTCTGGAAGGACAAGGCGGATGATGGGCAAGAAAAGCCTCTCAGTGGCTTGACCCATCCAGTAGTCTTCCATCGGGGGTATACCCACAACTGTGGCTGGGTAAATTGGGTCCTGGCGTGAAGTTATGGCCGTTACGTGGAAAGTAGGGAAAGGTTCAGGTGGGGTATAGTAACCAGTGTGGTCACCGAATGGCCCCTCTTGGCGCAAATCCCTGAGGTCAACAAACCCCTCTATCACGATTTCCGCCCTCGCTGGGACTTCCAAAGGCTGAGTAAGGCAGGGGGTCAGCTCCAAAGGCTTCCCCCTGAGCCATCCAGCCAGGAGGTACTCGTCCACATCCTGGGGCAAAGGGGCCGATGCACACCAGATCGCTGCCGGGTCACCCCCTAAGACAACTGCGGCCGGAATCTGGTCCAAACCTTTATCCAAAGCTTTCCTGGAATGCTCCGCTCCACCCTTGTGGCGCTGCCAGTGGACCAAAAGTGTTCGCTCATCTATAACCTGAAGCCGGTACATCCCTACATTCCTTTGGCCGGTAAGCGGGTCCAAGGTTATCACCTGAGGCAGGGTTATGTAATAGCCGGCATCTTTAGGCCAGCATTTGAGGATTGGCAAATCCAAAAGGTTTGCTTCCTTGTCCTTCCGGATTATTTCCTGGCAAGGGGCTTTTTTCCTGAGGATTTTAGGGCGCGGGGCAATTGATTTTAATACCCCTGCCAATTCTTTACCGCGCTTAAAAGCCTCGGCCAAAGAGGAGGGGAACTGCGGGGATAGGAGATTGCTGACCTTTTCCTCAAGCTCTTTCAAGCTTTGGACCCGCAAGGCCATGGCCATGCGGCGCTCGCTGCCAAAGAGGTTAGTTGCAACGGGAATTGAGAAGCCTTCAACCCTTTCAAAGAGGAGGGCCCGGTTAAGGTTAGGCGGCCCTTTGCAAACCCTATCGGTTATCTCGGTGATTTCTAACTCGCGAGAAACTGCAACCCTTATGCGGGCCAGTTCGCCCGCTTCTTCCAACAAAGCGATGAAGTCCCTAAGGTCTTCCATACCCGAGCTTACTTCTTCTCCAGGACGATGGTGTGCTTGAGGAAGTCAATGCGCTTTATGCTTCCGCGGACCAATTTTTGTTCCCCTAAGAGATTGATGAGGATGAAACTATCATCTTCAGGCTGGACCAGGACCACATCGCGCATGATTTCTTCCTCTTGGTCGCCGGTTACGAGAAACGCCTTTGCCTCGCACATGGTATACCCTCCTACAAGGCTTTCCAGCAGGAGTATACTTCATAAAGAAGCAAGATGCAAGTGGCGGCCTTTCAAGGCAAGAAGCCTAAGGGATTGCGTGGAACCCCGTTGAGCCTTATCTCAAAGTGCAAATGAGGGCCAGAGCTTCTTCCAGTGTTCCCAGAAAGGCCTATTATCTGGCCCTTGTGCACTGACATGCCTACATCAACTTTGACCACGCTTAAGTGAGCGTAATAAGTCATGAAACCATTGCGGTGGTCTATTATCACCAACTTCCCGTAGCCTTGGTCGTTCCAGCCAGCGTAGACCACAAACCCGGAATCAGCGGCATAGACCGGGGTTCCCTCAGGCACGCCAATGTCTATAGCCCGGTGGAGCCGCCAATAGTATTGGGTTATGTACAGCGCTCCATCAATGGGCCAGGAGAACCTTCCAGTTCCTTTCGCTGCGCCCGGAGGAATCGGCCCGGTGTAATGCCGCACAATTTTAGGCTTGTAAGGCTTTTCTCCGCCTGGGATGATGAGCTTCTGTCCTGGGGTCAGCTCATAAGGGGGCTTTAGGTTGTTGAGGGGGTAGTTTATTATTGCCGATGGATCCACCTTGTACTCTTTGGCTAATTTCTCCACCGTATCCCCAGCTTTCACCGTGTGGTAAACCCCGGAGACGGGTAAGATTACTATTTCCATCCCTACGGGCAGCCAGTCCGGGTTATCTTCCAGGTCTGGGTTTGACCACATTATGGTCTCGGGAGTTATGCCGAAGCGCTTAGCGATGTCAAATACTGTATCCCCGGCTTGAACGGTGTAAGTTATGACTCTATCCCGAGGTTTTTCCTGAATTACAGTGTGGAAAACAGGGTTTGGGTTCAAGGAAAAATCCCAAGAAGAGCCTTTAGCCACAGGATTGGAAGTTGCGGCCAGAGGTGTAGAGCTAAACTCATTGGAATAGGCAACTTCCGGAGAGCCAGTGCGCAATAATTGGGTTAATGCCAAGAATAGAAAAAGCCCCGCTGCCAAGAAAGGAGGAAATCTCTTCATTATCAAGCCACTAAGTGAGGGATTTATTTAGAGTCTCCAGGAATTCTTTGTTGCTCTTGGTTTTGCGCATGTGCTCCAGGAGCGCTTGCATAGCATCGGCTATATCCATTCCGGCGCCGTTGGGTGGAGGAGTAACCATGTAGGAGAACATTCGGCGCATGAGCCAGACCCGGTTGAGGGTATATTCATCAAGTAGCAATTCCTCGCGGCGGGTGCCCGATTTTTCAATGTCAAAGGCTGGGAATATTCGCCTTTCCTGGAGCCTTCGGCTGAGGTGCAGCTCCATGTTTCCGGTTCCCTTGAACTCCTCGTAGATTACGTCGTCCATGCGGCTTCCGGTGTCTATGAGGCAGGTGGCTATTATGGTCAGACTTCCACCTTCTTGGATATTGCGGGCAGCGCCGAAGAAGCGTTTCGGTGGATAAAGGGCAGCGGGGTCAATACCGCCCGAAAGAGTCCTACCGCTTACGGGAACAAGTAAGTTGTAAGCCCTGGTCAGGCGAGTTATGCTGTCCAGGAGGATTACTACGTCCTTCTTCAGCTCTACCAACCTTTTAGCTCTTTCCAAAGCGAGTTCAGCTACTTTCGTGTGGTTTTCTACGGGGTCATCAAAAGTTGAGGATACAATTTCCACTCTCGGGTCAACTGAGCGTTCAAAGTCTGTCACTTCTTCCGGTCGCTCTCCTACCAGGACCACCATGAGGTGGATGTCATCGTAATTGGTAGTAATAGCATTGGCTATGTGCTTTAGGACTGTAGTCTTTCCGGCCTTAGGTGGTGAAACGATTAAGCCACGCTGCCCTCTTCCTATAGGGGCTACTAAATCCAGAAGCCTTGTGGTCAAGATATCTGGTCTGGTTTCCAAGCGAATTTGCTTGTTGGGGAAGATTGGGGTGAGCTCGTCAAAATGGGGGCGGGTTTTGGCTAGCTCGGCATCCATGCCGTTTACCGCTTCCACTTTGATTATGCTGAAGTACCTTTCGGTTTCCTTGGGTGGGCGAACATGGCCAATCACGAAGTCTCCGGGTCTCAATGCGAAGCGCTTTATTTGGGAGGAGGAGATGTAAATATCCTCAGGGCCTGGGAGGAGGTGATCGGAGCGGAGGAAGCCGTGGCCTTCGGGCATTATATCAAGTATTCCTCCACCGAAGATATAGCCTTGCCTTTCGGCGCTGGCCTTTAAGATACGCAGGATGAGCTCGTTCTTTTTAAGTCGGCTGTAGCCTACTACCCCCAGGCTCTTAGCTATATCTTGGAGTTCGGATAGGGTTTTACTTTCCAGCTCAGCTACGGAAAAGTCCGGGGGTAGTAATTCTAATTGCTGCTGCTGTTCAAACTCCAACACTTTTCCACCTCTCCAAAAGAAATTTTTAAAAAGAGGCTACTTTGCGAAAGGGGCATCATTTATTTCCTGAGGCTTTAAAAATTTTCTCATAAAGCGGGCGACGGGATTCGAACCCGCGACCTTCTCCTTGGGAGGGAGACGTGCTACCTCTGCACCACGCCCGCTTGCTAGCCCTCGGTCGGACTCGAACCGACAACCCGGCGCTTACAAGGCGCCTGCGCTACCGATTGCGCCACGAGGGCACTTAGCCGCCCATCGGACTCGAACCGACAACCTGGCGCTTACGAGGCGCCCGCTCTACCGATTGAGCTAGGGCGGCTTGAGATGGAGCCGAGGGGAGTCGAACCCCTGACCTCGTCAATGCCATTGACGCGCTCTCCCAGCTGAGCTACGGCCCCATCCTTACCAGGTGGCCAGCGGGTCTCGAACCCGCAACCCTCGGAGCCACAGTCCGATGCTCTACCGATTGAGCTATGGCCACCATCCCCATGGGGCAGGGTGGATTCGAACCACCGACCTCTCCCTTATCAGGGGAGTGCTCTGGCCACCTGAGCTACTGCCCCTCTCTTTTATAATGTTAACACAAACTCTCTGAACCGTCAAGTGCGGGGATTTCCTTGCCCTAAACCTAA
>CAYOIS010000143.1:0-5475 GCA_964404055.1 uncultured Anaerolineae bacterium
AATAAAACCAAGGGGTGAGTTGCAAACCCTTACCAATTTGCCACCGAGCGGGATTCAAAACCACGGCGGACCCTCAGCCAACGAGGGTGGGAAAATGAGGGCAACCGCGATTTTGGATATACCTTTCAGCGGTTTTGACTTGCGGCAATTTTTATAGATAATACAAATCAATCCTGCTTAGGGGAGGAACAATGCGGCGGTTGCAATTTCGTTTGGAAAGGCGTTACCTTGCCCCAGGCTGGCTTAGGCTCGTCACTAATACAATCTCCTTGCTTTTGGCTTTGGTCTCCATTGCTTTTGTGCTTTGGGCTGCTAAGATTGACCCCATCCAGGCTTATAAGAAAATCTTCATCGGTTCTTTCGGAAGCTTCTATGGCCTCTCCGAAACCACAGTAAAAGCTATACCTTTGCTCATTTGCGGAGTAGGGTTAACTCTGGCTTTCAAGGCCCAGTTCTGGAACATTGGGGCAGAAGGCCAGCTCCTCATGGGGGCCATCGCCGCTACTTGGGTGGCTTTATTCTTCCCTATAAAACTGCCCTCTTGGGCAGTGCGCCCAACCATGTTCGCAGCCGGCTTCCTGGCTGGCGCTTTGTGGGCTCTCATACCTGCTTTCCTCAGAGCCAAGCTTCAAGTAAATGAAGTTATCACCTCTCTAATGCTGGTCTACGTGGCTACCGAAATTGTCAATTACCTTGTGTACGGCCCGTGGAAAGGGGCTAAGGAGTGGGGTTTCCCCTACTCCGATAAGTTCCCCGATGCAGCGATATTGCCTACAATCCCTGGTACCCGTATCCATTACCCAACACTTATCTTAGGCATCGTGGCCGCTGTCCTCGCTTACTTTTTCCTGATGCGCACTCGCTGGGGCTACGAGCTCAGGGTAACAGGCGATAACCCTAAAGCGGCTTTGTATGCTGGCATCCCTTACATCCGCGTCGCCGTTTTAGTGATGCTGATAAGCGGAGGGCTTGCTGGAATAGCTGGCGTGGGAGAAGTAGCAGGAATACATGCCCGCTTGCGTTACCCACAAGGGATTTCCCCCGGCTATGGCTTCACCTCCATAATCGTGGCTTGGCTTGCCCAGCTTAATCCCCTCGTTGTTATCTTGACCTCTTTCCTCTTAGGCGGCTTGTTGGTGGGAGGCGATGCCTTAAAAGTATCGCTCGGTTTGCCTGTCCCTACCATCCACATGTTCAACGGGGCTATCCTCTTTTTCCTTATCGGCGGGGAAATTTTCCTACGCTATCGGATTTATGTAACGTTTAAGCCCAAGGAAATGCTAACCCTTAAGGAGGAATTGGGATGATAGACTTCATCCTTGGAGTGCTTATAGCCGCTGTTCCGGCCGGAACCCCATTGCTTTTCGGAACGATTGGGGAAATCCTCGCTGAGCGCTCCGGAATCATGAACTTGGGCGTTGAGGGCATGATGCTTATTGGAGCGGTCATGGGTTTTTCCGCAGCCTTTTACACGGGCAACCCCTGGCTTGGGTTCGCTCTGGCCGCTTTTATGGGAGGGCTTCTTTCCCTAATCCACGCATTTATAAGCATAAACCTAAGAGGGAACCAAGTGGTCTCAGGCCTCGCCTTAACTATGTTCGGGACCGGCCTCAGCGGCCTCCTTGGAAGGAGATTCATTGGCGTCCCTTTGCCGGCTTCCGCTAAAATTGGTGGAATCAAAATACCTTTATTGAGCGATATCCCAGTCCTTGGCCCCCTCCTTTTCCGGTTTGACCCCCTCGCTTACATTGCCATAGTTTTAGTCATCATAGCGTGGTTCCTCCTTTACAAAACGAGCTTAGGGATAAACATCCGCTCCGTAGGGGAAGACCCTGCAACCGCCGACGCTATGGGAGTGAACGTCTTTGCCATCCGCTACCTCTGCACTTTCATCGGAGGGGTATTGGCAGGAATAGGCGGCGCTTACCTATCCATAGTTTACACACCATCCTGGATTGAAGGGATGACGGCAGGGGCAGGCTGGATTGTGATAGCCCTGACCATCTTCTCCCTATGGAGCCCACTGCGAGCACTCTTAGGGGCTTACCTCTTCGGCGGGGTCAAGGTCCTTCAATACCGACTCCAACCTTTCGGAATTTCCCCTAACCTGCTCAATACCCTGCCCTTCATCCTCACCATCCTCGTCCTTATGGCCGCTTCAGGGGAAGTGATGCGCCGACGCATCGGAGCCCCATCAGCTCTTGGCTTACCTTACTCAAGGGAGGAAAAGTGAGATGCTAATACTTGGAGGGAATATCCTGACTTTTGACCCAGAAGCCCCTTTTATAACAGGGGGAGCGATTTTAATCCAAGGCGACCAAATCGCCGAAATTGGCCCAGCCTCGGAATTAGTCAAACGTTACCCTGGGGAGAAGCTTGTTGATGCCAGGGATAAACTCATCATGCCTGGGCTCATCTGCGCCCATACCCATTTCTACGGAGCATTCGCCCGCGGGATGGCCATACCAGGCGAGCCTCCGCGCAATTTCCCTCAAATCCTTGAAAGGCTTTGGTGGCGTTTGGACAAAGCCTTATCTTACGATGATATCCGCTACAGCACCCTGGTTTGCCTGATTGACGCCATAAAGCATGGAACCACAACCTTGCTTGACCACCATGCTTCCCAGGGAGCGATTGACGGCAGCTTGGATGTTATTGCCGAAGCCGTGGAGCAAGCCGGCTTGAGGGCTTGCCTCTGCTACGAAGTGACCGATAGAGATGGCAAGGAGCGCATGGAGGCCGGGATACGAGAGAACGAGCGCTTCATCCGCAAAAGCCGGGAAAGGGAAAGCTTAGTAAAGGCTACCTTCGGCCTTCACGCCTCATTGACCCTATCGGATGAGACTTTGGAAAGATGTGCCTCCTCCGCTCAATCCCTCGGAACCGGCTTCCACATCCACGTAGCAGAAGATAAAGCCGATTTGGATGATTCCTTGCGCCGCTCAGGCTTAAGGGTAGTGGAAAGACTCCACCGCTTCGGAATCCTCGGCCCCAAAACAATCGCTGCCCACTGCGTCCACATAAACGAGAGGGAGATGGAAATCCTAAAGGAAACTCAAACTAAAGTGGTCCATAACCCCCGCTCCAACATGAACAATGCTGTGGGGACTGCACCAGTAGTGGAAATGCTTAAGAAGGGCATAGAAGTTGGCTTGGGGAACGATGGATTTTCCAATAACATGTTCGTGGAAATGCACACCACCTACCTTGTCCATAGGCTCGCCAGACTTGACCCTCAAGCCATTGGAGCTGACCTTATCCTAAAGATGGCTTTTCCTCACAACGCTGCAATAGCGGGCCTTTTCTGGCCCGAAAAGCCTTTGGGAACCATAAAAGCCGGGGCTTGGGCCGACCTTGTAATCCTCAATTACTACCCCATTACCCCTCTTACTCCGGAGAATTATCCTTGGCATGTAATCTTTGGCATAGACGGAACAGGGGTTGACACCGTGATTGTGAGTGGTAAAATACTGATGGAAAGAGGTAAAGTATTGACCTTGGACGAGGAAGAAATCGCTGCCCGTTCGCAAGAATTAGCCTTGAAACTTTGGAGGAGGCTGTGAGTGTAAGAGTTCGCTTTGCGCCAAGTCCAACTGGGTATCTTCACGTAGGAGGGGCAAGGACCGCCCTCTTTAACTGGCTCTTTGCCCGCCACCACGGTGGCTCCTTCATCCTCAGGATTGAGGACACCGATCGCACCCGCTATGTTCCCGATTCATTGGAAGATATAATGGAGGGCTTGAAGTGGCTCGGGCTGGAGTGGGATGAGGGGCCAGGGGTAGGGGGGCCTTATGGGCCGTATTTTCAATCGCAGCGCCTTGAACTTTACCAAAAGTACGCCCACATCCTTGTAGAACGGGGATGGGCATACAAGTGCTTCTGTTCCCTCGAAAGGCTTGAGCGCCTGAGGGAAGAGCAACGCCGCAAGAAACAACCCCCAAGCTACGACCGCTACTGCCGTTTCTTGCCCGATGAAGAGAAAAAAGCCTTAGAAGCAGAGGGAAGAAGCTACGTCATCCGTCTGAAAGTCCCTCTTGAAGGGAAGACCTCCTTTCATGACCTCATCCATGGCGAAATCACTGTAAACAACGTGAACATTGAAGACCTAATCCTCCTAAAGTCCGATGGCTACCCCACTTACCACTTGGCCAACGTTGTGGACGACCACTTCATGAAAATAACCCATGTAATGCGAGCCGATGAATGGATTCCCTCAACACCTAAGCACGTCCTCCTTTACAAAGGCTTTGGGTGGGAACCGCCGCAATTTGCTCACCTTCCTGTAATCCTCTCACCCACTGGTAAAGGCAAGATGAGCAAACGTAAAACCATAGGGCCTGATGGCCGGGTTTACCCTGTTCTGGTCAGGGAATTTAAAGAGGCAGGCTACTTACCGGAAGCAATGTTCAACTTCCTGGCCTTAGTAGGCTGGTCCTACGATGACCGAACGGAGATAATGACCAAAGAGCAACTGATTGAGCGCTTCTCCTTAGAGAGGGTTAAATCCTCCCCAGCCTCCTTCTCTTACGATAAACTGGAATGGATGAACGGTTACTACATCCGGCAACTCAACCCCGATGACTTGGCCAATAGGCTTTTGCCATTCTTGCAGAAAGCTGGACTCCAGAGCGACTTCAGCAAGATAAGACGGATAGTCCCCCTCATCCAAGAGAGGATAAAAACCCTCAGTGATGCAGTGGCGTTGGTGGACTTTTTCTTCCAAGAGGCCATAAGCTACGAACCGGAGGCCTTGGTTGGGGATAATATGACCCCGCGTGAATCCTTAGAGGCCCTCCGCCGGGCATATGAGAGGCTATTAGCCCTTCCTTCTTTTGAAGAAAAAGCTATTGAAGAAACCCTTAGAGCCTTAGCAACTGAGATGGGCCTAAAAGCTGGGCAGCTCTTCGGCATCATTAGAATAGCAGTGACTGGCAAGAAAGTAGCGCCACCACTTTTCGGAAGCATTGCCATCCTGGGCAAGGACCGAACTCTGGCCAGGATGGAAAAGGCCATCAAACTCTTGGAAAAGCTGGCCGCATGAAGCGAGAGTATCCTGAAACCCCCATTCCAGCCGTAGGGGCAGTGATAATCCACCAAGGTAAAGTGCTCTTAGTAAAGAGGGCAAAAGACCCCGCCCGAGGCTATTGGAGCATACCGGGTGGAGTCATTGAACTTGGGGAAAAAGCCCGGGAGGCTGTAAAGCGAGAAGTCAAAGAAGAGTGCGGGATTGATATTGAAGTAGGGCCGGTTTTAGAAGTGGTGGACAGCATATACAGAGATGCCGAAGGGAAACTTCGCTTTCACTACGTAATTGTAGATTTTTTGGCTTATCCCAAAGGGCTTGGGGTATGCCCATCCTCGGATGTGGAAGAAGCCCGCTGGTTTGCCCCAGAAGAACTTGAGGACATCCCTCTTCCCTCTGGGACCAAAGAACTGCTCAAGCGGGTTTTTTCCCAAAGCCTCTGAACTTAAAGT
>CAYOIS010000144.1:0-5358 GCA_964404055.1 uncultured Anaerolineae bacterium
ATTGAAAACGGGAAGGCCAAACTGGTTGCCTCCGACATAGCTACGATTCGTCCAGCCCAGTTGTTTGATTTAGAGGGATGGGTTGATTCAACTGAGATACAGTTCCGCTCATCCCAGCGGGTTGGCCTGGAACTCAAGACGAACGAGGCTTTTGTTGGTATAGATGCTGACTTAGAACCCTACCCCTTGCTATGGATGGCCGAGACCTCTTTTGGCCGGTACGATATTTACGACGCCACGACCGGTAAGTTCATCAAATCGCGCTGAAGTCTTTGTATGTATCTGGCGCTCTTTGGGTTAGTGCGCCCAGCCAAGCCAGCCCAGCAATAATTTCCGTGCTGCGGCTGATGGAGCCCGGCGTCGGCGAAGGCGCGCAGCGTTCGCGCCACCACCTCCCGCACCGTGCCAATTTGAGCAGTTATCTCTGCGTTTAAGTAGGACAACTGCTTGCAGTTGTCCTACAAAGCGGCCAGGCCCGACAAAGTTGCCGCTTGTGCAGTTGAAAAACCGCAAAGAATGCTTTTGGCCGTTCAACCAAATTTACCGCCGGACTGAGACCCGCGCTCTCCGTGCTTAAAGATTGCTTCCGGTGTATAGAATTCACAGCAGCGGCCCTTTTAGAGGCGGCGGTTCCTCTTTAAAACTTTGAGCAGCTCCTCTAGTGGCAGAGTGTTTACTACATCTTTGGGCTCAGCCCAGCCACGCCGTGCCATCGCCACACCAAATTCCAGGGAATCCAAGCCGTAGAGGTTGTGGGCATCGCTATCTATGGCCAACTTGACCCCCATTTCCACTGCCCTGCGGATGTAAACATCGTCCAAATCCAGCCTATCTGGGGTGCCGTTGACCTCCAAAATGGTGCCCGTCTCTTTGGCCACCCTCAAAACCTCATCCATATCCACTGCGCTTTCTTCCCTCTGGCCCAATATTCGCCCCGAAGGGTGCCCGATTATATCAACATAAGGGTTGCGCATCGCATTTATTACCCTAGCAGTAATGCGCTCCCTATCTTGCCTTAGCCCAGTGTGGATAGATGCAATGACCAAATCCAGCGAAGCCAAGACTTCATCGGGATAATCCAGGGAGCCATCGGCCCTTATTTCCACCTCAGCGCCCTGGAGGAGCCTGAAATCGCTCCAGCGCCGGTTCAGCTCATCAATGATTGCCCTTTGCTCCCGCAATCTCTCAGGGGTAAGGCCCTTAGCTATCCCAAGGCCTTGGCTGTGGTCGGATATCACCAGGTATTGATAGCCGCGGCGGCGGGCAGCTTCGGCAATCTCTTCAATGGTAGAGGCCCCATCGCTCCAATTGGTGTGAACGTGCAAGTCGCCCTTTATGTCCTCAAGCTCCACCAAGCGTGGAAGCCTCCTCTCTTTGGCTGCTTCTATCTCGCCCCTGTTCTCCCTAAGCTCCGGTGGGATCCATTCCAAACCCAAAGTGTGGTAAACGTCTTCCTCCTCTGGGCAAAGGATTTCCTCTTCCCCCCGCTTGAAGCCATATTCGCTTAAGCTTAAGCCCATATCCAGGGCTAATCCTCTCAGGGCCACGTTGTGCTCTTTAGAGCCGGTGAAATACTGGAGCAAAGAGCCATACCTCTCTGGTGGGAGGACTCGGAGGTCTACTTGCAGGCCGCTGTGCAAGAAAACAGTAGATTTGGTAGGGCCTTTCATGGAGACTTCAGCTACTTGGGGCAAATGGGTGAAGGCTTCTATGACTTCCTCCGGCTGGTATGAAGAGGCCAAAAGGTCTATATCACCTATGGTGGCTTTCATCCGGCGTAGGCTTCCAGCAGCGGTGACTTTCAACGCGTGAGGAGTTGCTTCTTTCAAAGCCTTGATTATCTCCTTGGCGACTGGTAAAGCCGTGGCCAAAGGGATGCGTTCGGAACGGCGGTAGAAGGCTTCAATTCCGGCCAAAATCTTGGCTTCAGATTTAACCCCAAGGCCTGGCAATGTCCGGAGCTTGCCTTCCCTGGCCGCTCTTTCCAGCTCCTGGATGGAAGTTATCCCCAGCTTTTCCCAGACCAGTTTGGCGGTCTTTGGCCCCACCTCTGGCACTTGGAGGAGGCTTACAACTCCAGGGGGTATTTCCTCCTTTAGCTCTTCGTAGAAGCTCATCCTTCCGGTGCGCAGGAGCTCATCCAGCTTCTCGGCCAGGGACTTGCCTACCCCTGGTATCTCCAAAAGCTTGCCTTCGCGCCATACATCCTCAATATCTCGCCCCAAATATTCAATGTTATCAGCTGCCCTGCGGTAAGCCAGGGCTTTGTAGACAATCTCCCCTTTAATCTCCAACATATCGGCAATGCGCCTCAAGATTTCAGCCACTTCCTTATTGGTCATCTCCTAACCCCCACATTGTAATACCGCCCCTTCCAAGCCAAACCTTTCCCAATCAATGAGCACCTTACCGAGTTAATTATCATAAGCAAAGTCAAGCCAATGGTCAAAAAGCTTAAAAAGGGGACAAGCCTGGATAGCTTGAACCGCCGAGCCACCTTGTAGTGCATTAACCAGGCTAAGGCGATTTGAAATGACGGCACCCAGAAGGTTAGAAAGTGGAACTCCCTAAAGGCCACGCTTTGGAAAACCAAAAAATAGGGGTAAATGAAAAGGGACCACCCCACGGCGATGTACAAAGCGGCCGTGAAGAGCGAGTAATCCAGGGCCCCGAATATGCTCTTAGATAGGCCATCCCATATTTCCCGGAAATTGCGGTAGAAGCGCACCGAAACCAAATCCGTGCCATCCATTAAAGCTATGCGGCCTCCTGCCCTCTTCACTTCCCTGGCCAAGGCGATATCGTCCACTATGTTGTCATGGATGGCCTCGTAACCCCCAGCCTTAAGGTAAGCCTCTTTCTTCACCAGCATGAAGGGGCCAAGTGCCATAGCTACGCGTGGGTAAGGTAGAGAGTTCATGAGGCTGATGGGCCAGAACCCCAAAAGGCCGAAAGGTATTACAGGCAGAAGAACCTTCTCCCAAAAAGAGCCGGTTACTATGTGGGGAATGAGGCTGAGGAAGTCAGCTTCTTCCTGAATCGCACCCCTTAACGAGGCTGAGATGGAGCAAGGGGAATGGATAGTATCGGCATCGGTGAAGAGTAACCATTCCCCATGGGCCAGCTGGGCCAATTGATGGCAAGCATAGTTTTTGCCTATCCACCCCGGCGGCAAGGGCTTACCCTTGACTAAAGTTAAGCCCTGGTTTTCTGCCGCCATTGCCTCCACAATTGATGCAGTCCGGTCGGAGGAATCGTCATCCAAAACTATAATCTCCTTTGAGGGGTAATCTTGGGCTAAGAGGGAAGAGACGCAATTTCCTATGTTGCGTTCCTCATTCCTGGCCGGAACCAGAACCGAAACCATCGGCAAGTCTGGAGGGAGAGGGCCTTCGGCTGGGGGTTTGCGGAGGAGGCGCAAATTGTTGAGAAGGTTGAGAAAAACAGCAAAGATAAGAAAGGTAACAACCGTTTGATATAAGGCCAACATGGCTGCTGCCCTTAGCGTTGGATAATCCCTTTGGGCTCAAACCAGCCACTCTTCTGCCGGATGGCCGTCTCATGGGGGCGGTCCAGGATTTTCTTGAAGGCCAGAACAAGCATCAAACCCAAGATTTTGAGCCATTCGCCGAAGGGAACCCAGATGAGGGCCAGTAGGACCATGGAGCCAAGGCCTACACCAGCGCTCACATTGAAGTTGCGAGTTATGCCCCAAGCAATGATTAGGAGAATTACCCCTATGAATATGGCCTGAGGTATGACGTTGAGGAGGAAGCCCAAAGCTACTGAAATCCCTTTCCCTCCTCGGCCTTTGAGGAAGATCGGGAAACCGTGGCCCAAGATTGCGGCTAAGCCAGCTAAGTAAATTATGGACTCGTTACTGGAAAAATGCAGGGCAAGCCTGTAGACCACAAAACCTTTAGAAACGTCCAAGACCCCTGCCAATAGGCCTGGGAGAGGCCCAGCAAGGTGCCAAACGTTCCTTGCACCCACATTCCCTTCCCCTTCGTAGCGGACGTCTTTATTGGCAAGGAAACGGGCCACAAGGTAAGAGAAGGGAATAGAGCCTATAAGGTAAGATAAAGCCAGAAGCAAAAGAACCTGTCCCATCATTGCTCCACCTCCTGTAGGGATATTCCCAGTAGCATAATACCACAGGAAAATTCGCTTGGCAAAATTGTTCCCAAAAATCCCAAAAATTCTGCCACGTTAAAGGTCATAAACCAGCTTTTTGGGGATTAACGTTCGCACCCTATACCGTCTCCATCCGCATCAAAGTGGTGGGGGTCAGGGGGAAGGACTCTGAATCGCCTATATGGTATATCTTTGCAATCCAAATCCGGTGGCGGTGGGGGTATGCAGACATCAGGGTAAGAAGGGTCGCAACGAGTGGAGGGTGTTGGAGTGGGTTGCCCCCAGAGGCCAAGGTTCTCCTCTCTAGCTCTCCTCTCAGCTCCAAGGAACAAATCAGCGCAGGAAACATCCGGTGGGTAAGTGTAGGCTCTGGCGTATCCGTTCCTTACCAAAGCGTAATTGACGAAAACTCCATCGGCGAAAACGTAGCGGAGAAGCCGGCCGTAGCTGTCGGTTTCGGAAACATCTTTGAAGAGGAAAAGCTTTTTATCCAGAACTAAGGAAGCATTAGCCTGGGTTGCCTCTTGGAAGAACTGCTCGTCCCGTTCGGGGGCATCTATCCCTATGTAGCGGACCCTGTAAGTTTTGCCTTGGATGTTGACATCTATAGTGTCCCCATCCAAAACAACAATGGCCGAGGCCTCTTGGAAGTGCGTTCTGGGAACGCAATAAAATTCTGGCGGGAGGGTGGGAGAGGCAAGGGTAGGAATGGGGGTAGGGGTTAACGTGGGGGTAGGAGTTAACGTGGAGGTAGGGGTTAGAGTTGGGGAAGGCGGCCTGTTCAGTTGCACTACTATTATACTTGCCAAAATACCACATACCAAGCCTATTCCCAAGAGGCCTATAGCTATGGCGAGGTAAGGAAGGTAAGCTTTAAATTTGGGCATGGCCCTCCTCCCGGTAAAAGTATAGCATTGGGAATGGAAAATGCAAAATTTTAGAGGATTACTCGCTCTCGTGGGCTAAAAGTCTGCGGCATTTTGGGGCCCATTCGTGGCTGGGCTGCCATACGGATTATATGCCTCCAATGCGGTTTTGTAGGGGGCGCTCCCCACGTCACCTCGCCATGGGGACTTCGCCACTTGGACCCATATCGTTCCTCTCGCAGGAGGGCAAAGTATATCCAATTCCGTTGGACCTCTTCCCTCGGCTATCCATGCCAAGTGGGATTAGCATCCTTGAGCCCTTAGGCAAATAGCAGCATAGGCCAGCCTTGATTAAAAA
>CAYOIS010000145.1:0-5328 GCA_964404055.1 uncultured Anaerolineae bacterium
GTGCTTTGAGCTTGCTGAAGCAAGGACTCCGAGAAGTGCAAGAGCTACGAGGTCGTGCTTTGCTGCTTTGTGCACAGGGTAGCCTCTTCGCTCACCAGAAGCGCTTTCAGGAAGCTGAAGCAAGCTTCCTTGAAGCTTTGAAACTGGATGAGCATAACCCTCTAATCCATTACCACTATGCTAAAGAGTGTTTAATTCCACAAGGTCGGAAAGAGGAGGCTTGCCAACACTTAAAGCGCGCTAAAAGTCTTGGCCCACGCAAAGAGCGCGACAGGAAGTCCATTGAAAAGGTATTAAAAAAGCTGGGCTGTTAGAGCGTTCAGCCTGAGGCCTCAAAACCCTGGCTTCTATGTTTCCAGAAGCTGCAAAGGAATGCGGCTCTTTTGACACTCGCCCCTTTTCAGGTTACAATTGGGGACAAGATGGGGAAGAAGGTGAGATGAGCCAGGTTCTCTACCGGAAGTGGCGCTCCCGAAACTTTGATGAGCTTATAGGCCAGGACCACGTGGTCCGTACTCTCAAAAACGCAATAAAATCCGGGAAGATTGCCCATGCTTACCTCTTCGCCGGACCACGCGGGACAGGCAAAACTACTACCGCTCGCATCCTGGCCAAAGCGGTAAATTGCCTTTCCCCTGACCAAAATAAGCCCTGCAACCGCTGTGAGATTTGTGTAGCCATAAACGAAGGGCGCTGCCTGGACCTGATTGAGATTGATGCCGCCTCCAACCGTGGGATTGATGAAATCCGCGACCTGAGGGAAAAAGTGGGCTTCATGCCCACCCAAGCCCGCTACAAAGTCTACGTTATAGACGAAGTCCACATGCTTACCCCTGAAGCCTTCAACGCCCTCCTCAAAACCTTGGAGGAACCCCCACCTCACGTAATCTTCGTCCTGGCTACCACCGCACCGGACCGCATCCCACCTACGGTCCTTTCCCGATGCCAGAGGTTTGATTTCCGCCGCATCCCGGCTAAGGACATAATTGAACGATTGAGCTACATAGCTTCCCAAGAGGGGATTTCGGTTGAGCCCGAGGCCCTCAGCTTTATAGCTCATCAGGCTATGGGGAGCATGAGGGATGCCTTAAGCCTTCTGGACCAATTGCGGGCTTTCGGGGAGGAGAAGATAACGCTGGAGCTGGCTCGGGCTATAACCGGGGCCATATCCCAAGAAACCATTGCTGAACTTGTCGGCTTGCTGGTCCGAGGCCAGACCGCTGAGCTCATAGCCTACTTGGATGAGCTAATAGAGAGAGGGGCAGAACCAAAGCAGCTACTCCAGGAGCTAATCAATTACCTTAGGAACCTATTGCTCGTAAAGGTTTCGGGGGATAAGGCTCCGGTGGACTTGCCCCAGGAGGCCATTGAGAGGATGAAGGAGTACTCTGCCCTCCTCCCCACCGGGCAATGGATAAAGATTATACGCCTCCTTAGCCGCACGGCCATTGAGATGAGGGGAGGGCTTTCCCCTCAGCTGGCTTTAGAAATGGCTTTCTTAGAGGTCATGGAAGCGGCCTCAACTCCTCCAGCAAAGGAAGCACCCCAGCCACAGCCGGTGGAGGCAGTCCAGCCTGCTAAGGAACCTCCTCCAGCACCGCAGCAGCCAAAAGTTGAAGAAATTACCCTCTTAAGGGCCCAGTGGGCTAACATCTTGGCAGCTATAAGGAATGTGGATAAAGCCTTGGAAGCGCTCCTGAGAGATTGCGAGCCAGTTTCGGTTTTGGAAAATACGGTGACCCTGGGCTTTTACTACCCGCTCCATAAGGAGAAAGCGGAGGAGGATAAGAGGCGGAAAACGCTGGAAGAGACAATGAGTAAGTTCTTAGGCCGGCCAATACGGGTAAAATGCGTGGTCGTACCGAAGAAAAAGGCTCAGCAAATTGCACCAAAGCTTTCGCCAACTGATGACCCAGTTGTAAGGGTAGCGGTGGAGAAGCTGGGGGCCAGGGTTGTGGAAATACGCAAGGAAAAAGGAGGGGAACATGTCCAAAAAGAAGGCTCTTAAGCTTGTAGGGCAACTTGGAAAGATTCAAGAAGAGATGCTTAAAGCCCAGGAGCGATTGGGCGAAGAGACTATAGAGGTCACGGCAGGGGGTGGGGTTGTAAAAGTGGTGATAGATGGACATCAACGCATCCGTTCCATAACCATTTCCCCGGAGATTGTGAATCCAGAGGATGTGGAAATGCTCCAGGACCTCATCCTCATTGCCGTGAACGAAGCCATTGAGCGAGCCCAAGCCCTCGCTGCTGAGAAACTATCCTCAATTGTGGGCGGGCTGCAAGTCCCAGGATTAAAATTTTAAAGGTGAACCATGGCTAAGCTTGCGGCTCCGATAGCTCGTTTAATAGACGAATTCAGCCGCCTTCCGGGCATAGGGCCTAAGACGGCTTCCCGCCTTACTTTCTACCTCCTAAAGGCTCCGAAGGAACAAGCCCTGGCCCTGGCCGAGGCCATAAAGGAGCTGAGGGAGAAAACCACCTACTGCGAAATCTGCTTCAACATAACCGATGAAAGCCCGTGCCCAATTTGCAGAGACCCCGAACGGGACCAATCCACAATCTGCGTTGTGGAGGACCCATTGGATGTATTAGCGCTGGAGAGGACTGGGGAGTACAAAGGGGTTTACCACGTCCTGCACGGGGCAATTTCCCCTGTTGAAGGGATTGGGCCGGAGGATTTGAAGATTCAGGAGCTTCTGCGGCGCGTTAAGGGCAAGCTTATCCGTGAAGTGATACTGGCTACAAACCCCAACTTA
Source organism: uncultured Anaerolineae bacterium (assembly GCA_964404055.1). Taxonomy (GTDB): domain Bacteria; phylum Chloroflexota; class Anaerolineae; order SpSt-600; family SpSt-600; genus SpSt-600. The sequence goes on from CAYOIS010000145.1 coordinate 2,760, forward strand.
GAGGGGGAGGCCACGGCCATGTACATTTACCAGCTCCTTAAGCCCCTGGGGATAAAGATAACCCGCTTGGCTCGCGGCCTCCCCGTGGGTGGAGACCTTGAATACGCCGATGTTATAACCTTAGCCCGCGCTCTGGAAGGGCGGAGGGAAATGTAGCTTTTACCCCCTTGCTTCCCTCAGCGCCCTCTCAATCCTCTCCAGCCTCTTTTCCCTGTCCCTTACGAAGCGCCTTATGCCCTCAAGGACCCAGTATGGGGAAAGGTGAGCCTCCTCAATGACTTCCTCAACCGTGCCACCGGTTCGCCATCGGTTATCCCAATCGGCTGAGAGGGAGTATTCCTCGGCGACTTTGTTGAAGAGCCAGTCATGCATGAGCCAGCGGGCCTGAGTGGTTATGCACATTGAATCCAGCTTATCCCCTTCCGAAAGCACTCGGTTCCGGTACTCTTCCGGCTGGAAGGAGAAAAGCTCCGGGCTTATGGCCGCCACTATCTTGACGTTCAGCTTCTCCTCGTCCAGCTTGGGGAGGATTTTGATGACGCTGACCATGGCGCTTGTGCCTTGCACTATGACTGTGCCCATCTTGGGTAAGTCCGGCCTGTAATCCCTCACGATGTAAGCCCCTTTGGCCGCCTCAAAGTGCGAGGGTATCCCCAAAGCTTCCCGGTCGGGGACCTCTATCGGTGGACGGGTGAGGTGCAAGGCAATTAGTGGTACGTCGTATTTGAGGGCCTCGCCTAAGACCACTGGGACTTCGTTGTGCTCCCACGGATGCAAGTTTATTATCTGGCCTTTGGGGAAGAGCTGGGTCACCCCAGGGGCGAAGATTCCGAAGTGGGTGCGGGAGTCATCGGCAGTTTCGGGGCCGGAGTGGCCCGCTACCCATATGATTTTACCCACCTTAAGCTGGCAATCCTGGGCAAGCTGGCTGAGGAGCCTGAAAGGGCCATACTTGAGGTAAGCGAAAGAGCCGTAAGTGGAGCAAGCCCCGTAGAAGCCATTGAACTCTTCCCACGGGTTCTCAGCGAAGTTGACTGTGACCATGCCCGCCATTATCCCAGCATTGGCGAACTCCGTTATCTCCTGCGGGAGGAGGACTCCATCGGGTGAGCCGTAGCGTTCGTACCAGCCGTAGCCTGGGAAATCTTCCCACTCTTTAGCGAAGCCCGAAATCATGGTTGAATCGGCCAAGTCGGCAGCGCAAACGATGAATAGCGGGCGGCCATACTCTTTGTGCCCGAAGTAATTGACCCAAGCCCCCCACTTAGAGAAAGCCTCTCGGTTGGCAGCCTTTGTCCCCGGCGGGACAAATAGCTTGGAGGGGTAATTGCGGTAATCGTAAAGGCGGGGGTCCTTGAAGGGATTGACCTTACGGTTTATCTTCAGGGTTGGGATTTCATCGGGTACAGTCTCGGCGATGGAGATGAGGGTATCAGCCAGGTAATCAACCAATTCCTGGTCCTGGCGCAGGACGTTTATCACTGCCTCCAAGTTAGCCCGATATTGGGCCATGAGCTCCTCGGGGTCCTTCGGTGCCGGCTGGCCAAATCCTTCAAACTTGACCCCGTACTTTTCGGCGAAAGGTCGCTTTGTCTCCCAGAATAGCTCGCTGTTCAGCGGATGGGGGCTACCATGGGATTTGTTGTCATACTTGAGGTAGCCTCGCCCCTTCTTTGTCCTGAACCAAGCGACGCTGGGGACCTTTTCGGGGTTGGGGCCGTAGAAGAGATTGAGGAGGGTCCTGGTGACAGGCCCCCATTCGTTGCCACGCATCGTCCCCACAACTCTCCAGCCGTGGGAGCCAAACCAATGTTCGGGGGAGCCGTAAACTACGGAGGAGATTGGGTGGTCATCTATGCCGAAATCGTTCCAGTCAACAAGGTAGTAGAGGTTATCAAGGCCCAGGCCCCAGGCGGAGTTGAGGGTTTCGTGGGTGGCGCCTGGAGTAAGGCCGGCATCTCCCTCCAAGGCGATGACTTTAACGCCGTAAGCTCCCGCCCTCTTCAGGGCCAAGGCCTCCCCCGCTGCCGCCGGAGAGCCATGCCCTGAGGGGCCTGTGTTGAACTTTAGAAAGAGGGTTTTTCCTTCCATCTCAGCGTGGCCGGAAAGGCCCTTGTTCCTCCGGAATTTGAGCAGGTCCTCCCAGTAGAGCGCATATTTTTCTGGGTTGGGGATTAGGTATTTGGGGTCGCCGGTTTGCTGGTACTTTATCCTTAGGGCCTCGTTATACACAGCCAAAGTAGCATAAATGAGGGGGACAGTATGCCCTCCGACCAGGATGAACCTATCCCCGAAGGCCTTTTCCGGGTGGCGTATATCCCAGCGCATGACCCCGCTCAGAGTTGTAGCCACGAAGATGTGGACTTTGGAGCGAGAACCTCCGGGATGCCCACTCTGCCGGTAGTTGAGCATGAGGTCAATGAGCTGGTCAATTATATCCTTGATTTTCTCCCAGTAGTGGAAGCATTTTGAAAGCTCTTGGTAACGGGACTCTATGAAATCCATGCCCTGGCTCACCTCACTACCTCCTTAGAAAGGATTCTGCTTTGAAGATTATAACCAGAAAGAG
>CAYOIS010000146.1:0-5323 GCA_964404055.1 uncultured Anaerolineae bacterium
ATAGTCCGTCAACGCTTTGAGTCCCACTCGGGGGTAATTTGGTAAGGGTTAGCAACTCAGCCCTTGTTTTAATCCCCTGGGAGGGGGCTGTGTCCCTTCCACCCCCAGTTTTTATTCAAAGTTGGCCTGTGCTGTCCCTCGCCAAGGGCCCGAAGGTGCTGATTCCAATCGGCATGGATAGCCAGGGGGAAAGCCCCACACGGAATTGGGGCACACCATTCCGAGATTAGTGTGTGCCAAAATTGCAAACCTCCCCATGCTGGCTCCCTCTTAACTCTCCGGCACGGGATAGGGGGCCACCCCCATAATTAAGGTTGGCGTAGGTAAAGGGTCTGAATTCAATCGGTATGAAAATGTACCTTTTGCGTCTTGGGTTCGGCGGTGATATAATCTTGGCTGCTTAAATAATTTTGGAGGATGGAGGGTATGAGGTTTTTCAAGACTAAGGCCAAGTGCCCGGATTGCGGATTAGAATTTGAATATGCCTTAAGCGAGGAGGACCTGGAGGACGAACTGGGGGAAGAGGTCTTTTGCCCTCGCTGCGGAGAACTGGCCCTTTACTCCCCCTATACCCCTTGCTCCGAACGGGAATATTCCCGAATCCTGCATGCCTACGACGAACTTGAAGAGATGTACGAGGCTGAAGAGTTTGAGGAAGATTGGGAATAAAAAAGGGGCCTCCCGCAGGAGGCCCCCGAAAACTTACCTTCTTACCCTCTTGAAGGTCAGGTAGAAGCAGGTGTGGATTTTGTAGTTAGGCCTCTGGATGTCCCCCAGGCCAAGCCCCTCAATCCTGTCGCTTGGTAGGCCACTGACATAAACTGAGTAGGAGCCCAGTATTGCATACATGGGGAATTGCACAGGATAATCTTTGCCTTCCTCAGGTATATGCGCTATCGGCGAATTGCCATTGGGCCACTCTAAAACCACCGTTTCTCCCGAAACCAAGTTCCCGTTTTCATCCAAAAGCCTTACGTAGATGTTGTGCTTCCCACCCGCTTCTACTTCATCGTTCCAGCGGGCTTCCACCAGCATCCAATAAGTTTGGCCTGGGGCTACTGAAGCAGGCACAAGCCTCACGCCCAGGGCATTAAGGCGTTCGTCCCAGACCCGTGGGATGGGGGTTGGGGTGGGGGTTGGAGCTGGGGCGGAAGCTGCTCCCATCCCGCCAGTTTTCACCTTTGTGGGGGTAGGGGTTGGGGTGAAGGTAGGCGTGGGGGTGGGTGATGGAAGGGGGGTTGGGGTTACAGTAGGAGTTGGAGTAGGTAGAGGGGTTGGGGTGAAGGTAGGCGTAGCTGTGGGTGTAGGGGTGAAGGTAGGGGTAGATGTGGGGGTGAAGGTTGGGCTAACAAGAAAGCCCATTTCCTGAACTGTCTGGAAGGTTATGTCCCTGGCCCCCAGGGCCGATATCAGGGTTGAGGGAACGCTTATCCCGCAAAGCCAGGCCAAAAGCAGTACAACCGCTGCTATCCTAAGCTTAGTAGCTCGCTTCTGAGCTCTGAACCAGGTAGCAGTATCGGAGAGGGCTTTCCTCAGCCCTTCCAAAGCAGTTACGATTGACCTCTGCAAACCGTAGGCAGGGGACGGGACTGAAATTTTAACTTTGGGGATGGTAGGCATTTTGAGGGAAGGGGCCGATACAGGTGCTTCACGCCGAGGTGCCACAAGAAGCCTTTGTGTAAGGAGTAGGTTGGTCTGGAACAAGCGGTCGCTTAAAGCTTTGCTCAAAGAGATGGCTAATGCAGGATAGCGCAAGAGCAATTCGTCAAAATCTTTCTTCTCTAACCCCCACAAATCAACATCAGTAATAGCCTTGGCAGTAGCGGTATGGTCTGTCCCTCTAAGGAGGGCCATCTCACCGAAGAAATCCCCCTCCCTAAGGAAGGCAATGGTCACTTCATCCTTCCCGATTTTCTTGACAATTTCTACTTGGCCAGCCTCAATCAGGTAGAGGAAATTAGCCGGTTCCCCTTCCCGGAATATGGTTTCACCAGCTTTGAACTTAACGGGCTTCAGGCGGGAGGAGATATCCTCAATTTGCTCCAGTTCAAGGGAGGAGAACAGGTAAAGGTGGCGGAGCTCCCTTTGCAAGTATTGGCGTTCAAATTCCAGGAGCTTCTCGCCCAGGAGACGGTTCAGGGCTAAGCTTATGGCCGGATATTGGAGAGCGAGTTCTTCAAAGTCCGAGCGGTACAGTATCCACAAGACTGTATCGGTTAGGGCCAAGGCAGAGAAGTTGTGTGGTCGGCCGGTTATGAGCGCCGTCTCGCCGAAGAAATCGCCGTCGGATAAAGTGTAGGCCCGGCGAGGTCCTACGGCTCTTGTGACTTTTACCTGGCCTGTGTCTATGATGAACATAGCATCGCCTGGAGAGCCTTCAGAGACAATGGTATCACCTTGGAGGAAGAAAGCAATGGATAGCTTTACGGCGATGGTTTTCAGGGCTTCCTGCGGTAAGCCTTTGAAGAGGGGAACTTTGGCTAAGCGTTCCACGGCCAGTTCCTTTTCCTTGCGGCTCAGTGGAGCCTTCAACTCCGAACTCAGGGCTTTTTTGATTGCGGGATAGCGGGTGGAGATGGACTTGAATTCTTCGGCTGGGAGGAACCAGAGGAAGGTTTCCGAAGCAGTGCGGACGGAGTAAGGGTAGGGCCTACCGGTAATTAGGCTAAATTCGCCAAAGCTTTCCCCTTCCCTTAGGACTGTAAACTCGTCTTCTCCGGCAACGAAGAGGTTGACGGAGCCGCTTTCCAAGAGGAAAAGGCCTTTGGGTAGTTCGCCTTCTTTGCAGAGAAATTCCCCGGGCAGGTAACGCCTCAAGGAGAATGCGGAAGCAAGGGCATCCAGTTCTTCGTCAGCAAGGGTTGAGAAGCCTGCGGTCTTCCTAAGCTTGCTTTTGAGGTATTCCTTAAGAGGGGCTATGGTCAGGCCAAGGGCTTGGCTTAGCTCCATCCCGAGGAAGGGATTAGAGCCCACAAGCTCAATTAAATCTTCCCGCGATAGCGTCCAGATTTGCAAGTCAGAAATGGCCTCGGCTCTTACGGAGAAAGGCTTGCCCTGGAAGAAATCGCTTTCCCCAACGACGCTTCCAGGGCCCAAGGTGGCCAGGATCTTGCCCTCAGGCTCAATTATGCGGACCCATCCGCTTTTTATGAGGTAGAGGAAATTAGGGGGTTCCCCTTCTTCAAAGAGGATTTCACCTTTTTGCCGGCGGCCGGCGCGCAAGGCTTTGGCGATTAGTGAAATGCTTTCAGGCGATAGGCCGGCAAAAAGCGGCGTCTTTTGTAAGAACTTCTCCTTCACTTTTACCCTCCTTGAGAGCGAAATTTAACCCCATTATACTTATCAAATGGCTGGCATGCAAAACTACGGTGCCTCCTGGAAAGTCAGATGCCAGGAAACCTTTGGTTTATCTGGTGGACAATTACCCCCGGAGCTGAAGATGTTAGCGGCTTCTTCAGAGCCTTCTTTTGCTGGCCTAACGCGGTAAGTCGCTCCGGGTTGCATTTCAACATCGGCATAGCCTGGGCTTTTTCCGGGCTTGAGGCCGGTGAAGATACGCTCTTCTCCTCCTTCCCAGGAGACGATTAGCTCAACACCAGGTAGAGGAGCTCCGTCTTTACCGAAGACCTCAATTTCCAGGAGGGATGGTTCACCTTCAGGCTTGCATTCCTTTTCCTGGACTTTGAGGATAAAGGACGGAGCAGGGGTTGGAGAAGGGGTAGGGGTTGCTGTTGGAGGGATAAAGGTAGGCGGAGGCTGCTGGGGGGTGAAGGTAGGAGTGGGGGAAGGAAGGTAAGTTTCGGCAGCTGGGATAGGGGCTTTCAAAGCTTGGGCCAGCATTGCTAAAGCGATGAGGCTTTCCTGTGGTGCCTTTTTGCTTTTAAGTTCGGCCAGGGTTTGGGCAAGAACAGCGGCCGGGTCTTTGTAGCCAAGGCTCTTCAAACGTTCCCGTGCCTTATTGAGGTCGCCTTCCTGAGCGTAAGCCGCGCTTATCAGGTAAACATAATCCTTCTTCAGCGACTCTTTTAAGGCCGAAGGTGGGCCTTCGTAGTGCTTTGGGGGGAGCAATCCCCAGGCTATGAATAGCCCCAAGCTTAAACCTAAAGTTAAGCCAAGGAGCAATCCCAAGGCAACCGCACCTTTACCCATCTCACCATTGCCTCTGGAAGATTACAAGGTAAGAATAGTGGCCGTCGCAGATTGGGCTTGTTTCCAGCTTGTGGCGGCAATCCTCTGGGGAAGAGCAGTACCCCCCAGCTATTAAGTCCTCAATTGGGATATTGGCCGTTCTGGTATCAAGGACACGGCTTACTTCGCTTGTGTAGGAGCGGCCGGTGACATCGCCTTTGACGAAGACTTGTTCTCCTGCTTTCCAAAGGGGGATATTAGTGCGGCCGTGGTTGCGGTCGCCGTAAGGTGCTCCGGCCCACCAAAGTTCTTCTTGGGTAATGTAATCCTGCTTAGTCCAGATTCCGTGGACCACAATGCCGTCAAGTGGTGTGCCGTTGGCATCAATGACCTGGACGTAGATGTTGTGGTTGCCGCCGCACCCCCCGTTTTCCTGGATGGTAAGGATTCTTTGCGTCACGATTTTGAAATCCACTGTAGGGGTAGGGGTTGAAGTCGGAGGAGCTGGGGTGGGGGTTGAAGTAGGGGGCCGAGTTGGCCTGGGAGTAGGGGTAGCAGGCGGGCGAGTTGGCGTTGGAGTAGGGATTGGGGTGTTAGTTGGGGTTGGAGAGGGGGTGAAGGTTGGGGTAGGGGTTGGGGTGTCGGTGGGGGTGGGGGTAAAAGTAGGGGTGGGGGTTGGGGTTGCGATTAAAGCTATGACCTGGGGGTTTAAGGAGGGGTAGCCTAAGGCTTCGGCCAGCAGGGCGAGGCTTTTGGCGGGGACTTCTTGGCCTTGAGCGAGGTAATGTTCGGCCAAGGCGGCCAGGAAAGCGCCTGGGTTTACTATGCCAGCTTCTTCTAAGCGCTTACTGGCTGCTTCCAAATCCCCATCCAAGGCATAAGCGTAGCTTACTAAGAGGGCGAACTCGTCCTTATAGTGGGGGTAGAGGTCAACGAGGTCAATATCCGTGTATTGTACAGGCCACACAATCCAACCGGTGAAGAGGCCGAGCACGAGGCCGATGAACAAACCGCTTAAGGCAGCGACAATTATAACCGATGGGTCTTTAAAGTCCTTAGACATAAATGCCGGAGGTGGGAGTCGAACCCACACGGGGCCTCAACCCCAGCGGTTTTTGAGACCGCCCTGTCTTCCAGTTCCAGCACTCCGGCTCTATATAAAATGATAGCCAAAAAGACAGCTGTTGTCAAATCG
>CAYOIS010000147.1:0-5312 GCA_964404055.1 uncultured Anaerolineae bacterium
AGCTGGCATTGCTGCTCATGCTATAGGAAGTGCCGTTAGGGCCAAAGTGGCAAAGCCAGCAAAGGAAGGGGAAGAAAAAGGAGCCTAAAGGAGGGTTGCCATGCCGAAGATATGCATTGATCCTGTAACCCGTATTGAAGGGCATTTGCGCATTGAGGCCCAAGTAGAAGGTGGTAAAGTCGTGGATGCTTGGAGCTCCTCCACTATGTGGAGGGGGATTGAAATAATCCTTAAGGGGCGCGATCCAAGAGATGCTTGGGCCTTTGCGCAAAGGATATGAGGGGTCTGAACAACGGTTCATGCCGTCGCCTCCGTGCGAGGCGTTGAAGATGCCCTAGATATTGAGATTCCCCCCAATGCCCGCATAATCCGCAATTTGATTGAAGGAATCCAGTATGTTCAGGACCACGTAGTCCACTTTTACCACCTTCATGCCCTTGACTGGGTTGACATCGTAAGTGCGCTTAATGCTGATCCCGCCGAAACCGCAAGGTTAGCTCAGTCTATCTCCGATTGGCCCAAATCCAGTGAGAAGTACTTTGCGGGGGTCAAGGAAAAGTTGAAGGCTTTCGTGGAAGCTGGGCAACTCGGCCTCTTTGCCAATGCCTACTGGGGACACCCCGCTTACAAACTCCCACCTGAAGCCAACCTGATGGCTGTAGCCCACTACCTTGAAGCCCTGGAATGGCAACGAGAGGTAATAAAAGCCCATGCTATCTTGGGCGGGAAGAACCCCCACCTCCAGACTTACATCGTAGGAGGAGTCGCTGTCCCGGTTGATCCCAACAGCCCTTCGGCCATTAACGCTGATAAAATCGCTTGGCTCAAGCGGCTCTTCACCATGGCTAAAGAGTTCGTTGAAAAGGTCTATATCCCTGACCTCCTGGCAATCGCTTCCTTCTACAAGGAATGGGCTAATTACGGGGCTGGAGTAGGAAACTACCTGGCTTACGGAGACTTCCCCGAGGTCAGCATAAGGGACTTTGGGAGCTACTTCTTGCCTCAAGGTGTGATTTTTGATAAGGACCTCTCTAAAGTCTATGACGTGGACCACAAGCTCATCACCGAGTACGTAACCCATTCTTGGTATGAGTATGCGGAAGGGGACCAAGTAGCTAAGCATCCTTGGGAAGGGGAGACAAAGCCCAAATATACTGGCCCGCAGCCTCCTTATGAATGGCTCAACACCGAAGGCAAATATTCGTGGATGAAGGCACCTCGCTACCAAGACCGCCCGATGGAAGTGGGGCCGCTGGCCAGGATGCTTGTGGCCTATGCCAGAGGGCATCCCAGGGTTAAAGAGCTTGTAAACATGGTCTTGCAGAAGCTCGGGGTGGGTCCGGAGGCCCTCTTCTCCACCTTGGGCCGCACCGCCGCCAGAGGCATTGAAACCTTGGTAATTGCTGAAAAACTGATTGAATGGACCGACCAACTGGCGGCGAACATGAAGGCAGGGGATCTGCGCATCCACAATGGCTCTAAGTGGGACCCTGCAACTTGGCCCAAGGAAGCAAAGGGCTGGGGCCATACGGAAGCTCCTCGCGGCGCTCTTGGGCACTGGGTCTACATCAAAGACGGAGCTATCGCCAATTATCAATGCGTGGTACCCAGCACTTGGAATGGCTCACCTCGGGATGCCAAGGGCCAGCGCGGTCCATATGAGGAATCCTTGGTGGGTACCCCTGTAGCCGACCCCGAAAAGCCGATAGAAATCCTACGCACAATACATTCCTTTGACCCATGCATGGCCTGCGCTGTCCATGTCGTAGACCCGAAGGGCAAGGAATATGTCCGCATCCAGATCGCTTGACGAGGAGGGCAAAATGATTAGAAGGCTATACGTCTGGCAGATTCCGGTGCGCCTCGCCCATTGGACCATCGTTGCTTCCATGATTGTACTTGGGGTTACTGGTTTCTACATCGGCTACCCTTTCATCTCCGCTCCAGGCGAAGCTTTCTATAATTACGTGATGGGTACGATGCGCTTTGCCCACTTTACTGCCTCATTCTTCCTGGCAACTGCCTTCGTCCTTCGGGTCTATTGGTTCATAGTGGGCAACGAATATAGTCGCTTTACGGGCTTGTTCCCTCTCTCCAGAGACCAGCTCAGAGGGATGTGGGCTCAAGTTCGGTATTACACCTTTACCTCTATCAAGCGCCCCCACTATATTGGCCATAACCCTCTGGCGGGATTTATTTACCTCATCATCTACCTCCTCATCTTCTTGCAAGGGTTAACGGGGCTTGCCCTCTACGGTGAAATCCGGCCTGGTGGTCTTTGGTGGACCCTCTTTAGCTGGCTCTTCGCCATCGCTCCTAACAATGTCTTGCGTTTAGTCCATCACTTGCTTATGTGGATTTTCATTGCTTTCTTCATGCTTCACCTTTACCTGGGGGTCTTAAACGACATCCTGGAGCGTTCTGGGATAATCTCCAGCATGGTCACTGGCTATAAGAGCTTTGAGGAAAAGCACTGAGCCTTGGCCAAAACACTGGTCTTGGGACTGGGGAACATCCTGCTAAAGGATGAAGGGGTCGGCGTAAGGGTTATTGAAAGGCTCGAGGAAAAATACGAGTTCCCTGAGGAGGTCCAGGTCCTGGACGGTGGTTCCGGAGGCCTGGCCCTCCTTTATTTCCTTGAAGGTGTTTCCCGCTTGGTGATTGTGGATGCGGTAAAGGCGGGGAAAGAACCTGGCACTCTCATCCGTTTGGCAGGGGAGGAAATCCCTGCTTTCCTTTCCCCTAAAATTTCCCCACATCAAGAGGGGTTGGCGGACCTCCTCTTCGCCGCAAAGGTTACAGGGATTCTCCCCAAGGAAATCGTGTTGTGGGGGGTGGAACCAGCCGAGATTGATGTAGGAATAGATTTAAGCCCCTTGATTGCGGCAAAAGTTGATGAATTGGCTGAAAAGGTGGCAGAAGAGCTGCGGAATTGGGGTTTGGAACCGGTGAAGAAAAGCTCCTGAACTTTGACATTCCCCCTGCGATGGCCTCTCAAGAGTTGCTGGCTTTGCAATATTGATTATAATTTGGACCGTGCGTTGCCACAGATGGGCAAAGGGCTTAGGCCTTAATATTGCCCAGCGAATGAGTTAGGGAGCACAATAAGAAGTTGGAGGGGAATAGTCATGAGCTTTGAAGCCATCTTTTGGGCCATCCATCTTCCTCTCATGCTCGTTTTCCTAATCGGCTTGGCCGATGTTTTCGGGGTTTGGCTCAAGGGGCGGGTAGAAGGGCTTGAAAAGGAGGCTTCGGCTTTTCAGAAGCTTTCTTCCCTTGCGAATAAAGCAATTCGGGCGGTTTTCAGTCCCAGGCTCCCCCTTTTCCTAAAAGCTTTCGTAACTGAAGCTTGGTTTAACCGGCGCCTCTGGCAAGCGAGCCGATGGCGCTGGCTTAGCCACTTCCTCCTTCTCAACGGCTTCCTACTGCTCATGAGCCTATCGGCATTGGCTGCCTTGGCCGATAAAATCCTCCGCCCCCTCTTCCATTTGGGTCACATCCCTTGGATAGCTATGTGGTACACCGCCGACCACCCCTTGATTGCTTCGCTCAACGAGATAGGCGGGGTGATGATGACCGCCGGCCTTCTGTTTTACATAGTCCGCCGCTACGTCATCCGCCCCAAACAGTTGCGCACAGGACCGCTCGACACTTGGGTTGCGGTTAGCCTGGGGTTGATTCTCCTCTCCGGTTGGATTACGGAAATTGTCCGGTTGTGTGCCGAACATTATGATGGCCTTTCTCCCCAGATGGCCTTCATCAGCTATCCAATCTCTCGCCTCCTGCGGGGGCTTGCTCTTCCTTGGGAGGAGCTGCACGGATGGCTTTTCCTCGCTCACGGACTCTTTACCTCTGTGGTCATCGCCCTAATCCCTTACTCCAAATTCATGCATGCAGTGGCAGCAGCGCTCATGGCCATCCTGGAAAGCGTTCGGGAGGAGGTTCCCCCCGATTTCTCCTTCTCCTTCCGCCAGATTATGGCGCTGGATGCTTGCACTCGCTGCGGGGAATGCATAAATTGGTGCCCCACTTTTGCCGAGAAGCCGGAGCTGGACTCAATAACTCCATTGCGCAAAATTGAAGCGGCACGGGGCTTAATCCGGGACCGGAGCGGGCTCAAAGCGCGCCTTTTCGGTTCCCGCCCATTTGACTCCCAAGCCCTTCAGATTCACTCCGCTGGGGTCTACGATTGCACCCTCTGCGGCCGATGCGGCATCGTCTGCCCAGCCCACATCCCAACCCGGAACCTCTGGATTGCCATGCGCTACGATTTGGTCCGGCGAGGGGTCTACCCTGCCATTTTTAACACCCTGCGGGATACCCTCTCCGCCAACTACAACATCTCCGGCGATGACAATTCCAACCGCCTTATATGGAGCCAGAACCTGCCGGAAATACCCGAAGGGCTTGGTAAGAAGCAGAAGGCTGAAGTTGTGTTCTTCATTGGATGCGTTTCCTCCTTCTATCCCCAGTGTTACTCTATCCCTCAGAGCGCCATCCAAGTGATGGAGAAGGTGGGCTTGGATTACATGGCCTTAGGAGGGGAGGAATGGTGCTGCGGATTCCCTCTTATCATCGGAGGGATGGGTGATGATGCCCGTAAATTCATGCTCCACAACGTGGAAGCAGTCCAGCGGACTGGAGCGCGTTTACTGGTGACTTCTTGCCCATCTTGCTACCATACTTGGAAGCACGATTATCCTCGCCTGCTTGGGGAGCCTCTTGGGTTTGAGGTTCTGCACTTAACTGAGCTCTTGGCTAAACTCCTCAGTGATGGACTTATAACCCTTAGGCCTTTGGAGGAGATCGTCACTTACCATGACCCGTGCGACCTTGGCCGGAGCAGCGGGGTTTACGATGCTCCTCGCGAGGTCATCGAAGCCATTCCGGGCATAAAGCTGGTGGAAATGGAGCATACCCGTGAGCTTTCCTTGTGCTGCGGTGGTGGAGGGGATGTGGAGATGGCGGATAAAGAGCTTACGGTTGCGGTAGCCAGACGGCGAATTGCCGAAGCTCAAGCCACCGGGGCCAAAATCCTCCTTTCTGCTTGCCAGCAATGCAAACGGACCCTTTTCAATGCTGCTCGCAGTGAGAAGGTCCGAATCCGTGTATTGGATGTAGTGGAGCTTGTAGCGCAGCAACTGTAATTTTCGCTGATAATACGGAGCGTCCGGAGGCATCATCCCCCAATGATTGTGTGCCATTGCAAGAGTGTGAAGCACCCAAAAGCAATCTCTTCCTAACAGAGTTAATTAGCCTCCTTGAGTCTTTGGCCTGTGGTCGGCCTATGCTGAACTTCACCAAAGTGGTGG
>CAYOIS010000148.1:0-1634 GCA_964404055.1 uncultured Anaerolineae bacterium
TAAAATTTAACCAAGATTTTCCCTAAAAGCCGGAGGAAAAGCCATGTATCACAAAGTGATAATTGTGGGCAGGCTTGGGGCCGACCCCGAAATGCGTTACACTCCAACCGGAACACCCGTGACCAATTTCCGAATGGCCGCAAACAGGGTTTTCGTTGACGCCGAGGGGAACCGCAAAGAGATTACGACTTGGTTCCGGGTTATAGCTTGGGGGAAACTGGCCGAGCAGTGCAACGAATACCTCCAGAAAGGCCGCCTCGTTCTTGTTGAGGGAGTCCTTGTCCCCGATGAAAGTGGGAACCCCAGGGTCTGGATTGGAAGCGATGGAACCGTAAGGGCCTCTTATGAGGTAAGGGCGGAAAGGGTGAAATTCTTAGGTCCTCGCCCAGTCGCCCCTGAAGAGGCCATAGCCGAAGAAGGCTACGAAGCCCTCCCCGAACTCGGGGAAGAAGAGGAAATCCCATTCTAATCTTAAACGGCTTATGGAAAACTTAGGACCCTGGCTAGCCCTGGGGTTAGCTTTTACTTTTTTGCTCTTCTTAAACCGCTGGATAAGCCAACACTTGCAAGGCCTTGGGCTCCTCATCACTAATAGTCAGAAAGCAAGCTTGTTTTTGTATTTCCTTATCCTATTCCCAGGCATACTCATCCATGAGCTCAGCCATTGGCTTATGGCCAAACTCTTAGGAGTAAGGACCGGCAAGATAAGGCTTGGGCCTACAGAAGCGGGAAAATCTGGCTACTATTCCATGGGCTCAGTGGAAGTAGCAAGAAGCGACCCCCTGAGGGATAGCTTGATAGGCTTAGCCCCTCTGCTCTTCGGATGCGCTTTCCTCTTACTGGTAACCCACCAAGTTTTCAATATCCCGCAGCTTATTCATGGCCTCAAATGGCAAGAAATATTGAGCACGCTCAAAACTTTTGCCGGCAATAGGGACTTCTGGATATGGCTCTACCTTGTGTTCACTATAAGTAATGCCATGATGCCCAGCGCCAAGGATAGGGAGCCCTGGGGCCCTGCTTTGATTTTCATCGCTTTGGTGGTATTGGCCGGCTACTCTCTCGGTTGGTTCTCAAGGATTCCGCTCTCAGTCGTGAAGTTGGCTGAAAAATGGGCTATCTACTTGGCCTGGAGCTTGGGGTTCACCTGCTGTGTGGACTTAATTTGGGCTTTCCTCCTGGGCTTAACCGAAGGGTTCGTAGGATTTGTAACAGGCAAGCGTGTAATCTACTGATGAGGAATCGGCAATGCAAAGCTTAAAGATTGAGTCCGCCATCATCATTAAGCTGGAAAAGGGGGAAGAGGTCGTTTCCACTTTAAGGGAGTGGGCTAATGCTCATCAGATACGCTCAGGAAGTTTCTACGCGATAGGGGCTTTGAGCCGTGCTTTGTTGGGCTACTTTGACCCCCAAGCCCGCGATTACATCAAAATACCAGTTGAAAACCAAGTGGAAGTGGTCTCTATGCTTGGAAATTTGGCCATAGGGGAAGACAAATCTCCCATCCTCCACATCCATGCCGTCCTTTCCTCCGCCGATGGCCACACTATTGGCGGCCACCTCTTTGAGGGCATTGTTAACCCCACCCTTGAAGTCACTTTCTTCCCCTTCCCAGAGGTCCTCTTGCGCCGCCA
>CAYOIS010000148.1:1734-5292 GCA_964404055.1 uncultured Anaerolineae bacterium
GCTTTCCAGGCTTCCAGGGGGGAAGAAAACGGGCTTTCCTGGGGGGCCGCGGGTTCAGAAAAAGAAGGGAAACTTGCAGGGTAAGAAGCAATATATTCACCGGGCTGGACAAGGTGCTGCATCCGCCAATATTCTTTCAAATATGCTTCCCGCGAAGGGGCAAGCACTTCTTCAGCTGGGGGGAGCGGCAGCTCAACGCCCAAAGCCCTGGCTTTAGCCTCCAACTCCTCTTTAAGCTCAAGTTGCCGGTCCCTTTCCTCCAGAGCCGCAGTCACGATGCTCCTTGATTCCGCCGCTTCCAAAGCCCCCATTATGACGATGTAGAAAGCAACAGCTACCCACCCAGCAAAAAGCAAGCCTATTATCCACGCAATATTTACCTTCACCCCCCTTTGGAAAAAACTGCCCCAGAAATTCTGCATTTACACCCCTTAAGGGTAAAAGCCTTCTTCCTTGGCCTGAGAGACAAGCACTCTGCGCGTGTTCACATACCACCTGGCTTGGGTTCTAAACCTGTCCGATGGGGAGAACATGGGGCCGGATTGCACCCCTTTTACCTCTTTGCTGACCCCGAATAGGTAGAGTGGGTAGTAGAGGAGGATGGCGGGGACTTCTTCGGCGAAAAGCTCCTGAAACTTGAAGTAAAGCTCTTGGCGAAGGGCAAGCTCAGGAGTGAGGCGAGCTTCCTCAAGCAAGGCATCGGCTTTGGGGGAAGAATATCCCACAAAATTCTGCCCCCCTTTCTTCTGGCTTGAATGCCACAGCGGGTAAGGGTCGGGATCAGGCCCAAGCTCCCAACGCGCTATAGCAGCTTCAAAGTTGCGGGGGTAGAGGAAATCCCGCACAAGGCTTGGGTAATCCAAAACCTGAGGAATAGCTTCAACTCCCACTTTCTTCCACCCCTCGGCTAAGAGAAAAGCCAGCCGCGCATCTTCAGCGGAGTCCCCGGCAAGGAGGATGAAGCTCAATTTCTTCCCATCCTTATCGCGAATCCCATCCCCATCGTTGTCCTTCCAGCCAGCTTTCTCCAGAAGCTCTGATGCTGCTTTCAGGTCATATGGGTAATGCTTGACTTTGGGGTTATAAGCCCAGGAGCTGGGCCAAACGGGGCTGTGGGCTTCCAATCCGTAGCCTTGAAGGACTTCCCCAATAATCGCTTTTCGGTCCACTGAGTAGCTGAGGGCCTGCCGTACTTCCTTATCCTTGAAGAAAGGAACATTGGGGTTATCTAAGTTCAGGAGAACGGCGGTAAATCCTGCTAAGAGGCCGGAATAGAGGGACAAGTTGCTCGTAGAAGAAGCCTCGCGGGCATACTGGTAAGGTATGCGTCCCACGCCCATAACTTCACCACGTTTGAAAGCTTCAAAAGCACTCTCGTAGTCGGGGTAAAAGCGGAATTCCACCTCGGCTAAATAGGGCTTTGGGCCATAAAAATCGGGGTTTGCCTCTAAGACGATATGGGTAGCATCCATCTCTTTAAGTTTGTATGGCCCTGTGCCCACAGGCTCCAAGTTGAAGCGAGATTGAGCCATGAGGGAAACCGGAACCCTTGACCAAAGATGGGCCGGGATTATCCCAATGGAAGTGTAAACGATGAAGGGAGCGAAAGGCTCCTTCAGTGTGAATCGTATGGTATAAGGGTCATCGCTGGAGGCTTCCACGTTTTTCCACACCTCTTGAAGGGAAGGCAAGCCAGGGAAATCGGGGGAAGCGAGGGTCTTAACAGTGAAGAGCACGTCCTCAGCGGTGAAAGGCACTCCATCGTGCCACCGGACGTCCTGACGCAAGTGGAAGGTGTAGAGCAAGCCGTCGGGGGAGACCTCCCAGCGCTCAGCGAGAGCTGGGATTGGTTTGCCTTGCTCGTCCAAAGCTACCAGCCCACTGAAGAGGAGGGAACATAAGTCCTGGTCCAGCTCGTTGAACTGGCTCAATAGAGGGTTGAGGAAGCGAGGGCTGCCGGCGACTCCTTCCACATACCTTCCCCCAGGGGCTGGAATGGTCACGGTTGTATAGCGTACCGCCCCGTAGGAGAGGAGAGCACCCAAGAGAGCCAAAGTTAAGGCTACGGCAAGGAGTTGCCAGCGGATAAAGCGGCCCAAGCCTTTACCCCCGCTCCCTCTACTTGAACAGGATTACGCTCAGGAGGGAAGTCAGCAAGAAAAGTGCTGCTAAGATTATGGCTGCTTGGAAGAGGACCTTCTCCGCTCCGCGGCGGGTTTTGTATATTCCTCCCCCTCCTCCGAAGATGGAACTCAGGCCCCCTCCCTTGCTGCCAAGGAGTATGACTACAATCAGGGTCAAGGAAAGGATTATCTGGATGAGGTAGAAATAGGTCCGCACTTCGCCATCACCTCCTTATTTCTCCATAGTTATCATAACCACAACCCCTTCGCCCTCAGGGGAAATGGAAATGGAAACAGTGCGGTCTCCTTTGGAGAAGTTAAGCATCACCATGTTCTCCATCTCTACAGAACCTGGGGCGGCGCTCCACCCATTGGCAGGCATTTTCTCCTTGTAGAATTTCACGGCTTCTTTGAACGGTGTGGCGCTCTTGTACATAATCATGCCCTCACTGGTCAGCGTCTCTGAAGCATCAGCCAGGATAGGAATGTCTTCAGGTAGGGCCAGAGCGCACTCCCGAGGCACTTCTATGGTAATGGGCTTGTTGAGGTCAATCACCTCCCAAGTCCACTTTAGAGTCCCTTCCCCCTTCTCCCAGAAGACGTCCTTTCCGTAGGCCTCCACCACTTCCTTAAGTGCATAGCCTTCGGGTGCAATCCAGACATCGCCTTTGACTTTGGTAAATCCTCCCCACCCAAGGGCCTTTTCGTCAAAGGTGTAATGTTTTGCTTTCACGCCAGCTATGGTATCGTAGCCCACGAAAGTTCCGCCGGAGACGCCGAGTTCAGGCGAAAAGCGCTCTAAGACCTTGGCCTCAGGAGCGGTGCCGCTAAGACAGCTTCCCCCAGCCACGAAGTAAGTCTTATCCTTTATCTGAGCCATGATGAAGGTTCCCTCTGGGGATTCAAAGGTCACACGGCGTGCGGGAGGGTTAGCTATGTATTCCTCAAGCCAATGGGTTTCCCACTTTACTGGGTTGCCTGAGGCATCTTTCCCATCAAAAGAGACATCCCACTTGATTCGGTAACTGGAGAACTTTTCCAGACCAGCGGAGAGCTTTTCCAGCTGGAGGGCTTCTTCAGTTGGTGTAGCCACAGGTGCAGGGGTTGGGGTAGCTATGGGGGCAGCAGTTGGAGTAAACTTAGGGGTTTCTCCGACCGGCGGGGATGGTTGAGGGGTTGGTTTTGGGGCAGGGCCAGGCTTGCAGGAAGCTGCTACCAAGGCCAGCACTACCATGCCCAATAAAAATATTTTTGCCTTAAACACCATAAGCCTCCTTAAGGGTTTGGGAGAATTATAAACCACAAGGGGGAAAAGGGCAAATGGCATTTATGCTATTGAAATTAGCCCCTTTGGCCTGCGGTCGGCCTCTGTGGGGCCGAAAACACTGGCAAATCTTCGACCTTGATTAAAAACTGGGGTTAGAGGGCTATGTCT
>CAYOIS010000149.1:0-5107 GCA_964404055.1 uncultured Anaerolineae bacterium
CCATTGGAAGAGGACTGCGCCCCTCTTACCCCAGTTTTTAATCAAGGTTGGCCTATGCTGCCCCTTGGCTAAAAGCCTAAAGATGCTGACCCCAGTCGGCATTGACAACCAGGAGAAGACGCCCGACGAAATTGGGACAGCCCTGTAAGGTGTAGCTCCTAATACCTTTGTCCCTCATTGCCAAGGCTAATTAACAGCAGCCGTGGTAGGAATAGTCATGGCCTTCTTCCCCAGCCTCAGCCTTGAGGTATCGTTCGGGGTCTTTTTCAAAGGCGACTTTGCAGCCGGGTGCACAGAAATAATAGGTCTTGCCCTTGTATTCGGTTTTGGCTGGGGCAGTTTCCGTATCAACCCACATCCCGCAAACCACATCTTTTACCTTAGCCATTTTAACCCTCCTTAAAGTTTGATTCGGCGCAATAAGTTGGCATTGGTGACTACGGTGACAGAGCTTGTGGCCATGGCTATCTCGGCCAGAAGGGGATGCATCATCCCCAAAACTGCCATAGGAATCATGACCACGTTGTAGAAAAAGGCCCAGAACAGGTTCTGCTTTATTTTGGCAAAAGTGGCCTTGGATAGCCTTATCGCCTTCACTACACCCATGAGCTCACCCCTGACCAAGGTTACATCCGAGGCTTCAATAGCGATATCGGTTCCGGTGCCGATGGCTATGCCCACGTTGGCCTGCTTCAAGGCAGGGGCATCATTTATGCCATCGCCCACGAAGGCTACAAGGCCGTACTTTTCCTGAAGGCGACGGATTTCAGCCAATTTCTCCTCCGGCAAAACCTCGGCCAGGACATGGGCTATGCCGAGCTTTTGGGCTATGGCTTGAGCAGTGCGACGGTTGTCGCCAGTAATCATTGCCGTGCGGATTCCCATATCTCTCAGCATCCTAATGGCTTGGGCAGCATCTTCCTTGAGGGTGTCGGCTACAGCTATAAGGCCAACGAGCTGCCCTTCCAAGGCTATTAGCATCGTTGTGTGCCCATTCTCCTCTTGTCGCCTCATCTCCTCTTCAAACGGCGATGAATCAACTCCCATACTTTGGAGGAATCGCCTGCTCCCCACTAAGACTTGCTTTCCTTTAACCAGCGCCTTAACCCCTTGCCCCCGTATTGCCTCAAATTCCTTAGGTTCCGAGAGCTCAATTCCGAGCGACCGCGCTTTTTCTACCACCGCTTTGGCCAAGGGATGCTCGCTCCCCAGTTCCGCCGAGGCAGCCCAAAAGAGCAATTCGCTTGGAGATACCAACCCGTTCGTCACCAGGTCAACGACCTCAGGCTTGCCTTTGGTGAGTGTGCCAGTCTTATCAAAGACCACAACCTTTACTTCCCTCAAGGTCTGTATGGCTTCTCCAGAGCGTATGAGGATACCGTTTTGGGCGCCGATTCCACTGCCTACCATGAGAGCGGTTGGGGTCGCAAGGCCCAAAGCACAAGGGCAAGCAATCACCACTACCGATACAAAGGCTATGATGGCCAGCGTCAGGCGATCGGCTTCGGGGTTAATCCAGGGAAGGAATTGGGAGGCCCAAGTTGCTATGGGCTTCATCGCCTCTGGGAATAGAAGCCAGAGCAGGAAAGTCACTGCCGCAATCCCCAGAACCACTGGCACGAACACAGCCGTCACGCGGTCAGCAAACTCTTGGATTGGAACTTTGGACCCTTGCGCTTCCTCCACCAGTTTTATAACTTGAGCCAAGAATGTATCTTTCCCAACCTTAGTAGCCCTGATTTTTAGTAGGCCGTCCTGATTAATGGTGGCACCTATGACTTCATCGCCTGGACGCTTGTTCACAGGCATGGATTCGCCAGTAGCTATGGATTCATCCACGCTGCTTTCCCCTTCAATCACCACACCATCAGTGGGGATTTTCTCACCCGGCCGCACGATTAGGATATCGCCAACTTGCACTTTTTCTACCGGCAACTCTATCTCCTTGCCGTTAACCAATACGCGAGCGGTTTTTGCTCCCAGCTCCAGTAGCCTCCTTATGGCTTGAGAAGCCCTACCTTTGGCCGTGGCTTCAACGTAACGGCCGGTGAGGTGAAAGGCCATAATCATTGCTGCTACCGGGGCATAGTTAGCGATGGGGATTAAGAAGCTGAGGGGCCCAGTGAGGAAGGAGGTTATGGTGCCCAAAGAGATGAGAACATCCATGTTGGCAAATCCGTGGCGAACTGAGCTCCATGCCGAACGGTAGGTGGCACTTCCAGCTATAGCCAGCACCGGCAAAGCCAGGATTATCGTTCCCAACTGGTAAATGAAGTTGGTAGGCCAAGTAATTCCCCATAACATTTCCGGGAGCATCCAGAGGATGAGGGGGATAGTAAACCCCCATGCCAGAAGAGTCCTTTGGCGAGCGATGCGCATCCGCTGCTCTTCCTCACTTTCTCCTTCCCGCTCCAGCTCCTCCCGCTCAATGATGACATCGTAGCCTGCTTCTTTCACTGCAGCGACGATTTCAGCGAAAGAGGTTATGCTTGGTATGTATTCTACTGTGGCCCGCTCAGTAGCCAAGTTAACTGAAACTTTAAGTACCCCTTCCAATGCTCCGATGGCTTTTTCCACGTGGGCTACGCAAGAAGCGCAGGTCATTCCAACTATGGGCAAGGTTATCCTTTCCACCGGCACATCGTATCCGGCATCTTTTACAGCTTTTACCAGCTCAGCAAGCCCGGTGCCATCAGCGTTATAGTCCACTATAGCGCGCTCAGTTGCCAGGTTAACCGAGGCCGATATTACTCCTGGGATGCCTTTCAAGGCTTCCTCCACATGGACTACGCAGGAAGCACACGTCATTCCTGCCACCGGCAAAGTAATTTTCCGTGGCATAGCTTTAAAACCTCCAACGTTTTACTAACCAAATTATTATTGCCCGGCTTCCCCCAAGCAAGGACAAAAGTCCCACTTTCGGAAACAGAAGGGGCTTTTAGCTCAAGGCTGTAGAGGGGTAAGGGTGGAAAGAAGGTAGCCAAGGACCATACTAAGGACTACCAGAAAAGTTATGACCCACAAGATAATTTGTGACCAGTTGTAGCGCTTCGTCCTCATTCTATCACCACCAAGACCTGATTCATTTCCACATCTTCTCCATTTGAGACCTTAACTTCCTGCACAATGCCATCGCGTGGGGCGTGGATTTCATTTTCCATCTTCATGGCTTCCAAGATGCAGAGCACGTCACCCTTTTTGACTCTATCGCCCTTTCGCACTTTAACAGCTATGATTTTGCCGGGCATTATGGCTTTTACAACTCCTTCCTCTTCAACCGGGGCTTCAGGTATAGGGATAGCAGGGGCCTTTTCCTCTTCCATGACTTCGTACTTATAGGCAATCCCGTCCACTAACGCTACATCAGCTTTTATTTCCACCTCGTGGGAGACCCCGTCCACGATAACTTTCCCGCCGTTAACCTTGACAGAAAGGGGCCGGCCGTTTATCCGCACTATCCCTTCTTCCACTTCAACTTCGTAAACCGTATCTTCAATCCTCAGGCGGAACTTTTCTACCATCTGACCCATCCTCCGGCTGGCCTTGCTGCTAGTTTCCAAGGGGAGATTGAGGGCTGAGGCGCAGGTGCAACGTAAGCTGGGATTTGAGGAACTCTGAGCTTGCGGTTAGCGACAATGCAGGCCGCTATCGCTGCTGCTATTTCTTCCTTGAAGTTCACCCCTTTGGCCCTTCTCTCCAGGAAAGGTTTCGCTACCTGAGGGTAAAGGGCATAAGAAACCACATCCTCTTCACTGCGGGCGAAGTCCCCTATCTCTTCCCTCGCTTTCTCCAGTGCTGGTGTCAGCAAATCAGCTGGCCGGCAATCTATTGGTTCTTCATCCCCTATGGCCAGCTTCTTGACCTTGGGGTCAATCGGGCCAGGGGGGCGGCCGTAAAGGCCCTTTACGTAATCCTTAACCTCTCTTGGGATAACCTTGTACCGTTCACCCAGGAGAACATTGAGGACTGCTTGCGTGCCAACTATTTGGCTTGTGGGGGTAACCAGAGGAGGATAGCCCAGTTCTTCCCGCACTCTCGGTACTTCTTCCAGGACTTTAGGCAGGAGGTGGAGGGCTTTCTGCTCCTTGAGTTGAGCTACCAAGTTGGAAAGCATGCCGCCGGGGATTTGGTAAGTGAGCACGTTGATATCCACCGTTATTGGAGCTTCGTAAGCCTTGTATTTTGCCCTTATATCCCCAAAGTATTCGGCAATTTTTGATAGAAGCCCCAAATCAAGGCCAGGATCCCATGGGGTGCCCTTGAGGATAGCCACCAAGGTCTCACAGGGTGGCTGGGAGGAGCCCAGAGCCATTGTGGAGATGGCCGTATCCACTACGTCAGCTCCAGCCTCTATGGCCTTGAGAAGGGTAGCTGTCCCCATCCCGCTGGTATAGTGGGTGTGGACTTGGATTGGGACCTGGACTGCTTCCTTCAGCCTGCCTACAAGCTCGTAAGCGGCGTAGGGTGAAAGAAGCCCAGCCATGTCCTTTATGCAGATAGAGTCTGCCCCAAGGTCCACCAACTCCTTCGCCAGTTCAACGTATTTTTCCAAAGTATGGACTGGGCTTATGGTGTAGCAGATAGCGGCTTGGACGTGAGCCCCTTCCCTCTTAGCCACTTTCATTGCCCAGGCCATATTGCGCACATCATTGAGAGCGTCAAAGATGCGGAATATATCGATGCCGTTAGCTCTGGCCAGGACTATGAACTTCTCCACCACATCATCCGGGTAATGCCTGTATCCTACCACGTTTTGGCCTCGCAGAAGCATCTGAAGCGGGGTGTTAGGGAGTTTCTCCTTTAATAGGCGAAGGCGTTCCCATGGGTCTTCGTTAAGGAAGCGCATGGCGGCATCAAATGTTGCCCCTCCCCAAACTTCCATGGAATGAAAGCCCACCTTATCCATAAGCGGGGCTATGCGGAGCATATCTTCAGTCCGGAGCCTCGTAGCCATAAGTGACTGGTGGGCGTCTCGGAAAGTAGTATCGGTTATCTTGACCGGCTTCATTTTAACCTCCTGCATTAGTTAAACACCCGTGCACCTTAGCAAGTTCGTAATAAGCTTATCACAACCTCAGAACAATGACAAGTGCAATTCTTCAATCCG
>CAYOIS010000150.1:0-5065 GCA_964404055.1 uncultured Anaerolineae bacterium
GCGCTGGACTGGACAATTTCCGAACCATCTGCTATTATTTTTACGACATAACAACGCTGCAAAGCTGGAGGTGTACCATGCAGGCTGTAATGTTGTCCGTGTTGGACAAATGGATTAGTTTCCTTTTGGCCAGGCTGCCTGGTGCTATCGCTTTCTTCATAGGCGGCTGGATAGCCCTTAAGGTGGTAATCTTTATCGTTAATAAGGCCATGCAGGCGGCCAAAACTGAACCAACCATTGCATCCCTCTTCCGGGCGTTAATAAGCGTTGCTGGCTGGATCCTAATCTTAGCCGGAACTTTAAAGGCCCTGGGACTTAACGAGCTTGCCTTGGCTATATCCGGTTCAATCGCTGCAGTATCCTTGGGCTTGGCCACAGGCGTCTCCGGCACCACATCTGATATCCTTGCTGGTATATTCCTGGCAACTGATCCTGATTTCAAAGTCGGCTACAAGGTGACGGCAGGGGGTGTAACAGGAGTCATAAAGTCCCTTGATCTGCGCAAGACTCGCATAGTAGGCGAAGACGGCAAACTCTACGTTATTCCCAACCGAGCAGTAGAATCCGCTACATGGGTGGTGGAAAAAAGGACGGAATGAAATGGCTTTTGAAGTTCCAGTAAAGCACAATGAGAAACTGGCAAGGTTAACGGAAAGGATAAATCAAGACCAAGAGTTGTGGCAGTGGTGGAGGAGTGCCAACGTTAATGCTATTGACCGCCAAGGGATGAGTGACCATGGTGAGGTCCACATCAGGATAGTGGCTAATGCGGCCTTGAAAATACTGCGCCTCCTTTTGGAGGCTGGTGTAAAGCCCAGCGTTGAAGTAAACTATGGCCTTTCGCCCGAAGACGCTGAGGTCGTAGTCGTCTTAGGAGCATGCCTCCACGATGTGGGGATGTCCATCCACAGGGAAGAGCATGAGCTTTTCAGCGTAGCTTTAGGTTACCCGAAAGCTCGCCAGCTTTTGGAAGGCTTATACCAAGAGCCAGCTTTAACCATAATGGCCAGCGAGATCCTCCACGCTGTAATCGCCCACCGTTGGGACATCCCTTGCCTCACAATTGAAGCCGGGGTTATCAAGGTCGCCGATGCCCTGGATATGACAGGGGGCCGGTCCAGAATTCCGTTTGAAGCGGGGAAAGTGAACATCCACTCGGTTTCGGCCATGGCGGTTGATGCTGTAAATATTGAGAAAGGGGAGGAAAGGCCAGTAAAGATTGAGATAATCATGAACAATTCGGCCGGAATCTTCCAAGTGGATGAGCTCCTCAAGCGGAAGCTTCAGAATTCTTCCATTTATCCCTATGTAGAAGTCGTGGCCAGGATAGAAGGGGCAACCGAACGGAGAATATTAGGGGTCTACAAGCTTTAGGCCCTCTCGGAGGGGTCAAAAAGCTTTTTGTGCTCTTGAAGGGCAAAGCGGTCGGTCATTCCAGCGATGTAATCGCATACAACTCTGGGTAAAGGTTCCTCTTTTAGGCGGGCCCGAACGCTATCGGGCAGTTGCCTTGGCTCTGAAATATAAGCGTGGAAAAGGTCGGCAATTAGGCGCTTGGCCTTGGTCATCATCCTTACTACTCGGTAGTGGCGGTAGAAGTTCTCCAAGAGGTATGCCTTCATCTCCTGGTATAGACTGGCCATTTCTTCGGAGAAGCCGGCTAATGGTTTCCCCCAGGCTCGCACTTCCTCTACCGATTGAGGCGAGACCTTTTCCAAACGTTTTGTAGTTTCCTCCAGGACATCCGAAACGCTCCAGCCAATGAGCCTGCGTATAAGCCGATGCCTGGCCAAGTCATCAAAAGCGTTCACGTCTATCTTGAGTTCCCGGACGAGTTCTCGGCCCAAGGTAGTATCAAGGAGGGAAGCGGGGGCCAGTATTCCAGCTCTCAGGCCATCATCAAGGTCGTGGGAAGTGTAAGCGATTTCGTCGGCCAAATTTATAATTTGGGCTTCCAAAGATGGTGGCTTATCTGGCTCATAACCCTCCCCTGTCCCCTTATCGTATTCAGTAGTGTGTTTGGCAATTCCTTCCCGCACTTCCCAAGTTAAGTTCAATCCCGGAAAATCGGGGTATCGCTTTTCCAAGACTGTTACGATGCGCAAGCTTTGGCGGTTGTGGTCAAAACCACCATAATCGGCCATGAGTTCGTGGAGGGCTTCTTCTCCTGAGTGGCCGAAGGGGGTATGGCCTAAATCGTGAGCTAAGGCTATAGCTTCCGCCAGGTCTTCGTTCAACCCCAAAGCTTTGGCCATAGTTCGCCCAATTTGGGCTACTTCTATGGTGTGAGTGAGCCTTGTGCGGTAGTAATCCCCTTCGTAGTAGACAAAAACTTGGGTTTTGTATTCCAAGCGCCGGAAAGCCGTAGTATGGATTATCCTATCTCTATCCCTTTGAAAAGCCGTCCGGTAAGGGTGTTCCTCTTCTGGGTACTCCCTCCCCCTGGTTTCCCGGCTTTTTACGGCGTAAGGGGCCAGTGTTAGGGCTTCTATCTCTTCAAGTTTTTCCCTCCTGCGCATAACCAATTACGCTCCAGGGGTTACTTCAGGGGTTGGAGTAGGCTGAGGGGTGAGCAAGAAAGGCCTTACTTGCCCCGCCCTCCATTCCAAGTTCAGAACTTCCCCTGCTCCTCCCAAGATTCCTATATCCTCACCGTTGACAATGGCTTTGACCCCACCGGCATTCCCGCACTTTACGTAGATAATCCCACCGCTCCAAGATAAGGTATCGCCGGGATTTATGAAATCCCTGAACACCAAGACTTGGTCAACTTTTACCTCAAGCCAGCTCCGGTCAAGGCCTACGAGGGTCAAGGTGAGCAAGGCCGGGGTAGGGGTTGAAGTCGGTGTAGGAGCCGGGGTCCAAGTAGGGGTTGGGGGAATTGTAGGGGTCGGGGAAAATGTGGGGGGAGGGGTAGGGCTGGGAACGGGGAAGAGGGTGGGCTGATAGCGGGCGTAGGCGAACCAGCCCAAGGCCGCTACAAGAGCTATTATCAAAAAAGGGATTATGAAGTTTGCCAAGTTCTTGAGAGGCCAAGGAGAGGGCCTTTCCAAGGGCAATTCAGCTTGGAGGGTAACAGTTTCCTTTGGAGGAGGAACCCCCGCTTCCTCAGAGTAAAGCTTGAGCATTTCTTCGGGGTCAAGGCCGAGGAAAGAAGCATAGTTGCGGATGAATCCTCTGGCGAAAATGTCGCCAGGCAGGGAGTTGTAATCGCCTCTTTCCAGAGCCTCTATAAACTTTGGCTTTATCCGGGTCTCTTTTGAAACTTCTTCTATGGTTAGGCCAAGGGCTTCCCTTCTTTCTTTTAACCTTTGACCAAGTTCACTCATACCTATCCCGGTTTCAGAAGTCTATGCTTTTCCCCTCGTAGGCATAGAGGAAAAGCTGTTCAGTCTCTTTCTCGGAGGGGATGCGAGTGCCGGTGTTTATTGTAGCATCCATGCTGGCGTTCTCAACGAGCTTCCCCAGAGCTTTCTCAAACTCCTCCCGAGGTATTCCGGCCTCAGCCAAGGATAGTGGTTCATTGATGGATTTAGCCAGCTCCCGGATTTTGCCAGCAAGGATGGAGGCAGCTTCCCTTTCGTCTTGGTAAGGGATTCCCATGAAGCGGACGATTTCCCCGTAGCGGGTTCCACCAGCATTGGCACAGTATTCAATAGTGTAAGGGAGGAATAGCCCAACCGCCCGACCGTGGTGGACGTGGAAAATTGCCCCCAGGGAGTGCCCAAGGGCATGGGCTAAGGCTGCCATGGAGTTGATGAAGCCAAGGCCAGCCAGAGTCGCAGCGTAATGCATCTTAGCTCGCGCTTCCCGGTCCTCTTTTCCCCTCTGGTAAGCTCTGGGCAAGAATTCAAAGACAAGCTTTATCGCTTGGAGGCAGAGGCCATCGGTGAAATCGTTGTGCCATATGCTGGTGAAGCCTTCTACGGCATGACAAAGGGCATCCATCCCAGTGGAGGCGGTTAATCCCGGAGGTAGCTCCATGACAAGGTCTGGGTCTATGATGGCAATGTCGGGGGTATTTATGGGGGCACCCAGGGAGAGCTTGCGCTGCTCGGCTCTATCGGTAAGGACGACAGCCCAGGTGGCCTCAGCCCCGGTTCCGCTTGTAGTGGGGATGGCTACCATCTTGGCTTTTTCTCGGAGCTTCAGCTCCTCAAACGGGTTTATGGCCCTGGGGTCAAGCTGGGGGTTCTCGTAGAGGAGCCAGATGGCTTTGGCTGCATCCAGGCAGGAGCCTCCCCCGAGGCCCACTATCCAATCGGGGTTGAGGGTTTCGGCTAAGGCTTTACCTCTGAGGACGGTCTCCAAAGAGGGTTCAGGCTCTACTTCGGAAAAGATATGGGTTTCAATTCCGGCCTCATGCAGGTATTTTTCAATTTTTTGGACGAACCCCAGCCGCAGGATATTTTCATCGGTCACGATTAAAGCTTTCCGTCCTTGGAGCTGGGAAAGGTGGAAGAGGGCATCATCCCCATAAACAATGACAGGGGAACGGAAGAACCACATTTTCCCCTCCTGAAATCAAGCCGCGAACTCTGTCTCCACTTTAGCGCAGCACTTAACCAATTCATTTGCGGCCTTGACGTTGCGCATTATCTTAATCATGTCCCCTTTGAGCTTGAGCTGCCGGGTCACAAGGCCTTGGATGGGGTCCAGTTGGCCGAGGATGACTTTTTTCCATGTCCCATAAGGCGCCCAAATCTTGAACACAGGGTCCTTAGCCGAGGGATCGGTGGCCAAGAAAGCCTCGCGGCATTTGCCATGCCACAAGTCCATGTAGAGGTAAACTGTTTCCTTGAACTTTTCATCGGGCTCAATTATAAAATAAAAATCGCCCTCCCAATTCTTGGCTGCTTCGGCATAAGCCTCGCTTTCGTTGAGGGTCTTGCAGAGGGCTTTTACCCATTCATCGGAGGGAAATCTGTAAGCCATGGGACACCTCCTCCTTGTGAAGTCATTAACATTTTACCCGCTATCCCGGACTATGTCAACTAAAAGCTTTTCTGGATGGGTCTTGGAATTGTGGGTACTCTAATTTTCCCACCCTCGTTTGCTGGGGGTT
>CAYOIS010000151.1:0-5040 GCA_964404055.1 uncultured Anaerolineae bacterium
GCGAAGCAAAGCTAGATTCATCCTAGTAGTAGACGAAAGGGGAGAGCTGCACACCCTCTCGCTTACAGATGATGGTAAAGTGTATGTAGATGGTGTGGAGCGTGGTAAGGCCAATGATGAGAAGCAGGCTTTAATAATTACAGAGGTCATATGAGATGTTCGCTAAAGACTTTGCGGCAAACAGTAAGCACGCTTGAATATCTTCAGGCGTCAGCCCTTGGTATTCTTCAAGAATTTCTTCAACGGTCGCGCCATGAGCAAGCAAATTAAGAATGTATTCCACGGTCAGACGTGTTCCCCTAATGACTGGCTTGCCGACCATAACTTTGGGATTGAGTGTAATTCGCTCAAGAAGTTGCTCTTCTCTCATCCTTTCGCCAAAGCTACAACTTTCTCGGCGGCCTCGCTAAGGGAAGAAGCGGTGATAAGGTTAGCTTCGGCCAGGAGGCGCCGCCCTTCTTCTTCGTTGGTCCCCACAAGCCTCACCACCAGGGGGACTTTTACCTCCACTGCCTTCATTGCCTCCAAAATGCCCCTCGCCACCTCATCGCACCGGGTTATACCACCGAAGATGTTTATGAGCACGGCTTTTACCTTCGGGTCCGAAAGGATTATCCGCAAACCAGCAGCCACCTGCTCAGCCCTGGCTCCACCACCTATGTCTAAGAAGTTGGCCGGATTCCCCCCGTAAAGCTTGATTACATCCATCGTGGCCATGGCTAAGCCGGCCCCATTCACCATACACCCGATTTCCCCATCCAGCTGAACATAGCTTATCCCATGGGCCCGGGCTTCCCGCTCCGAAGGAGTATCCTCTTCCGGATCGCGCATTGCCGCCAGGTCCGGGTGGCGGAAAAGGGCGTTATCGTCGATCACCACCTTAGCATCGGCTGCAAGAAGGCGCCCATCAGTAGTGAGAACTAAGGGGTTAATCTCCGCCAGGGAAGCATCGTTCTCAACAAAGCACTGATAGAGGCCAGCGGCTATGGAGGAGAAAGCGTTCAGTAGCGATTTGTCCAGCCCAATCCCCAGAGCCAGCTCCCGAGCCTGGTATGGCCTAAGGCCAAGGAAGGGGTCAATGGTTGCCTTGAGGATTTTCTCCGGAGAGCGGCGAGCCACTTCCTCTATGTCAACCCCACCCTCGGAGGAAGCCATCATGACCGGCTTGCCTTGAGTCCTATCAATCACCACACCGAGGTAAAGTTCCTTGGCGATGTCCAAAGCCTCGTCAACCAAGACTTTGCGCACGGGTATGCCCTTTATTTCCATGGACAGAATCTGAGAGGCGACCTTCTCTGCCTCTTCCGGGTTTTGGGCAAGGCGAATACCTCCCGCTTTGCCCCTACCTCCTACTAAAACTTGGGCCTTGACCACTACCGGCTTTCCAAGCTTTTCAGCAATGGCCTTGGCTTCCTCTGGGGTAGAAGCAACCTCACCTTGAGGAATGGGTATCCGGTAACGGGCAAAAAGCTGCTTTGACTGATACTCATGCAATTTCATCTCTTGCCCTCCCTAAGAGTTTCTCCATTGCCGTTAGGATTTCCAACGGGGTTATGACCTCGCCGTCGGTCCTGTTGTATCCCTTGGCCTCGGGGAAGAAGCGCTGCACTTCCCTGAGCATTTGCCCTTGATTCATCTCGGCCACGAGAACCTTTTCCGTCTTACCCTTGAGGGCCGAAAGTTCTCGCTCAGGGAAAGGCCAAAGGGTTTGGGGCCGGAATAGCGCAGCCTTTATGCCTCTTTTCCGGGCTTCCTTTACCGCAGCCAAAGCGCTTCTGGCGGTGAAGCCATAGGCGAAAACCAAAATGTCTATATCCTCATCGCAGAACCTCTTATCTACCCGCACAATCTCCTCTAAATTGTTGAGGACTTTGCCCCTGAAGCGGGAGATTAGCGAGGCTTGGGCTTTAGCGCTAACAGTGCGCCTGTAGCCCCACTCATCGTGAGTTGAGCCGGTTACCAGCACTTTATGGCCTTGCCCGAAGATGGGCATCGGCGGTACTTCCATTGGCCCAAAAGGCGGGATTTTCTCCCCAGGAAGGGGCTTTATCCTCTCGTAAACCTTAACTTCCGGAGGGATTGTAAGCCCTTCCCGCATGTGGCCTACGGCTTCATCAGCAGCTACTATAACTGGCAAGCGGAACCTTTCGGCCAGGTTGAAAGCTTGCACGGTAAGGTCAAACATTTCCTGGACCGACCAGGGGGCCAGGACTATTATCTCGTAATCGCCGTGGGCTCCCCAGCGCAGCTGCATCACATCACCCTGAGCGGGCCGAGTAGCTTGGCCTGTGGCCGGCCCCGCCCTCTGAACATCCACCACCACGATAGGTGTTTCGGTCATGATTGCATAGCCGATGTTTTCCAACATCAGGGATATACCCGGCCCGCTGGTGGCGGTCATAGCCTTGGCCCCGGCCCAAGAAGCCCCGATGCAGGAAGCAATGGAGCCTATTTCATCCTCCATCTGGATGAAGACTCTTCCATCCTCAAGCTCCAGGAACCGGCGGCATATGTAGTGCATTATCTCGCTTGCTGGAGTTATGGGGTAACCGGCATAGTAGGTGCATCCAACAGCTATAGCCCCTTCCGCACAGGCCTCATCCCCTTGGAGGAAATGCTGCCCTGGGGGAAGAGCAGGCTTGCGTGTGGTCCAGCCACCCTCAGGCATCGGATTCCTCCTCGTAAACGGCGATGGCTATATCGGGGCACCAAAGCTCACAGAGCCGGCAGACCGTGCACTTCTCAGGGTGAGCAGGAATGACAGGATGCAAACCATTGACGAAGCGCGAGTAATCAATTTCTAGCACTTTGCGGGGACACATGTCCACACACAAGTAGCAAGCTTTACACCAATCGGTATTTATCTCAATGCGAGGCCGGCTCATAGCTCACACAAACTGGGTGCTTTCAAGCTCTCTGTAGGCAGCCTCCAACTCTTTGGAAGCTTCTCTGAGGAGCGAAGAAGCTTTGGCCAACCTCTCCGAAACCTTCTCAAGGCCAGCTTCTTTCGCTTTCTTTGCCCACTCCTCGTATCTTTCGGCATGCTCATTGTTGTGCTCAATCCAGTGATCAAGGTATCCACGCATTATGCGCATAATCTCTTGCATTTTACCCCCCTATTTTACTGCCTTGACAATTTGCTGGACAAAAAGGACCTCGGGCATGGCACCTTCAAGGAAGAAAGTCTCATTGACCACGGTCTTAGGGACGCCATGGACGTGATATTTTATAGCGAGGTGGGGGAACTCAATAGCCTCCACCATATCTGCCCGGACCAAATCGCTTTCAATAGCCATCTTGTGGGCCAACCTGACCGCCATCGGGCAGTATGGTCAAGTAGGGGTGACGAAGACTTGGATATGGACTGGCTTAGTTAATGTGGCCAGGGCCTTCTTGCTTGCCTCCGAAAGGCCTGACTCCCCACGAGAAACATCTACAATGTCTTCCAATAGGGTGGAAAATTCGTAGCCTGATGGTATTCCGTAGAAGCGGATTCCGTAATCCTTCTGGCCGATTATGGCTATGGCTGGGATTTTATTTATTTGGTATTTCTCGGCTTGGGCTTTATCGGTTACGAAGTTGTAAATTTCAGCGGTAATTTTGGGGGAAAGCTGGGCTATCTCTTCCACAAGCTGCCTTGTTTCAGCGCAGTATTCGCACTCAAACTCCTGGGTGAACATTACCAATCGGACGGGATTTACAAGCTTTTCCTCAAAAAATTTCTGGATATGTTCCCTTTCCCTTGCTGGAATGAGAGGCGCTGGCATAGTAACCTCCTTTCATGGGATTTTTGAGGGGCTTACAGCCCCGCTTTTAAAGCCCTCAGCCTACAGTGGAAGTAGAGCAGGAAGAACCCACAGTGCTTGAACTTCCTTTGGAACCGGCCCAGCCAAAGAGGGAGATTTTGCGTTTAACGTTACGGCTATGGCACTTTGGGCATTCAACTTCATTGGCTTTGGAAACAGATATGACGAAAACCTCAAAATCTTCCTTGCAATCCTGGCATTGATACTCGTAAATAGGCATACCTAACCCCTCCTTACCCTTGTTTTATACCCACCAGGGGTATAATTTACCCCTATGGGAGCCTTTTGTCAAGAGCGAGCCTTTCGGTTTTGCCCCAGGCAATGCTTAAAACAGTGTTCTTTGAGCAAATGATGCTTTAATGCGTTGTTTTGCCAATTCCACGTACTCGGGATTGATGTCATAGCCGACGAAGATGCGCTTTGCCTTTAATGCTGCGAGTGCTGTTGTTCCGCTGCCGATGAAAGGGTCAAGGACCACTTCGCCTTCAAAGGTGTAAAGTTGGATGAGCCGATAAGGTAGTTCCACAGGGAAAGGAGCAGGATGCCCAACTTTTGTGGCTGGTTCAGCTGGGAATCGCCAGACACTTTTTGTGAACTCAAGAAATTCTTCTCGGCTGATGGTTGGCTTTCGCCCGAAAGGATTGGGGCGAGAGAAAGTCTTCTTACAGAAAATGAGGATATATTCATGCGTGTCGCGCAGCGTTGGGTTTTGGGGTGAGCACCAGCTTCCCCAAGCCGTTGACGGACTTGAGCTTCCGGCTTTGTCCCAGATGATTTCGCCGCGCATCAGAAAACCCAATTCCAGCATGTCTTGGATGATAAAAGCATGCAAGGGTAGATAAGGCCTACGTCCCAAATTCGCCAAATTGATACAGGCCCGCCCACCCGGCACTAATACCCGATAGACTTCGGCCATCACCCGCTTGAGGAATTCTCGGTATTCGTCAAGCGTTAAGTTATCATCGTACTCCTTGCCGACGTTGTAAGGTGGCGAGGTGACCATCAAGTGGACTGAAGAGTCAGGCAATTCCTCCATTCGCTCCGAGCTTTTGCAGAAGATTTTGTTGACGCACTCTGGCGGTAGTGGCGTTTCCCTATATTCAACATCCTCTTCCTGTGGCAAACCTTCGTAAAGGCGGCGGCTGTAGAATGGGGTGGAATCATGGGAAACCCTCTCTGGGCTGCCAAAAGGGCTTGTCCTTGACTTTTTTCGTCCCATCGTTTTGTTCACCTC
>CAYOIS010000152.1:0-5015 GCA_964404055.1 uncultured Anaerolineae bacterium
CGCCGTAAGGGAGGTGGGCGGAATCGGCAAAATAGAGGATGTCTTCAGAAGGCAATAGGCGAGCGACTTCTCGCCAGACAGATAGCCCTCCCACCCCAGAATCAAAAATGCCAATGGGGTTATCCTTGAAAGGCAATGGCCACCTCCTCTCCGATTTAACCCTAAGTTTAACCAATTTCGCCGAAAAATCAAAAGCTTAAAGAGCCAAGGCCTGGGTTATCTCCAGATAACTCCCTCGGAGCCTGGGGATAGGGCGACAAAAAGAAGCTTTCGTTGGCTTACCATGCGGCAGAGGCCGTACCCCGATATGTTCGCCAGCGTTTTGGACCCTATGGCGAAAGGCCAGGAAAATTGAGGCATATCCACGACAAAGCGATTTTTGACAAAGGCCCCTAAGTAGTGATATAATTCACAAAAAGCATTGAGGAGGAACCTATGCCGATTATGATTTTGGGAAAAGAGCAACTTCCCCATTTCGTGGAAGGCCTCCTTAAGGATTACCAAGTCATTGGTCCCCGCAAAAAAGACGGGTTCTACCTTTTTGGGCCAATAAGCCAGCCCGAAGAAATCGTCTTTGAATATCCGATAGCCCTCTATCCCCCCAGGAAATTCTTCCTTCCGGCAAAAGAACCTGTTTTGCGTTTCCGCCTTGGGGAAAGGCCTGAGGTGGAGCCTGTGGTAGAGCCATCTACTCCTAAGGTGCTCTTCGGCTTGCACCCATGCGACCTTCACTCTACTCGCCTTTTGGATGCAGCTTTCCTCAAAGAGAACCCAGATGCAAGCTATGAGGCCCGCCGCCGCAATGCTATATTTGTAGGGATAGATTGCCTCGCTCCCTGCGATGAATACGCCTTCTGCAAGGACATGGGTACCTTGGATCCCAAAGGCTACTATGACCTTTTCTTAACCGACTTGGGAGAAGTTTACGCAGTGGAAATCGGCAGTGGGCGTGGGGAAGAGCTCTTAAAGAAGTACTCAACGGCTCGTGAAGCTACTGAGGCCGAATTGGGTAAGCTTGAAGAGGTACGAAAGGAGAGGGATAAGAATTTCCCTTCCAGGCTGAAGTTTGACGTAGCAAAATTGCCGGAAATCCTCTGGAGCCGTTTTGGTTCCCCCTACTGGGGAGAGCTGGCCAAAAGGTGCATGGGGTGTGGCTCGTGCACATTGGTCTGCTCCACTTGCTATTGCCACGACGTTTTTGACCGAGTTGAACTCAACCTCAAAGAAGGGGAGAGGCTAAGGGTTTGGGACTCTTGTTTGCTGGAAGAATTTGCCAAAGTAGCGGGAGGGCTTAATTTTAGGCCTACCTTGGAGCAACGTCTGCGCCACCGCTTTTACCGGAAAGGCAAGTACCTCTGGGACCTTTTCGGACTTCCCGGTTGTGTTGGGTGTGGGCGGTGCACCAGGCACTGCTTGGCTAAAATCAACCCAATAGAAGTTTTCAACGATATTTACCAGGAATACAGTCAGCCTTAGAGGGGAGGAAAGAGCCATGAGCAATGCTCACCTTCTTTTGCCTCGCCTTGCGCGGATTTTGGAAATCAAAGAATTAACACCCAGGGAGAAACTCTTCACCCTTCAATTGGAAGACGGCAAACCATTAGGCCATAGCCCCGGACAATTCGTAGAGGTCTCAGTCTTCGGAGTGGGGGAATGCCCGATAAGCGTTTGCTCTTCCCCCACGCGAGGGGATTACTTCCAGCTTTGCGTAAGAGCAGTTGGTTTGGTTACCAATGCCCTGCATCGCCTTAAGCCTGGAAGCTTGGTAGGGATAAGAGGCCCTTACGGCGAAGGCTTCCCGCTGGAGGTAATGAGGGGCCAAGACGTCCTGATAGCGGCCGGAGGCCTCGGAATGGCTCCACTCCGTTCCTTGGCGCAGTACATCAAAGATAGACGCGATGAATTCGGAGAAGTCACTGTGCTTTACGGGGCCAAAGAACCAGGGGAATTGCTTTTCAAAGATGAGCTGGATGAAATTCAAAGCGTTGGGGAGTGCCTGCTCACCGTGGATAGGGCAGATGAAAGCTGGAAAGGCCACGTCGGGGTTATAACGACCCTTTGCCCCCAAGTAAGCGTTGACCCCACACGTACCATTGCCGTTACCGTTGGCCCACCTATAATGTACCGCTTCATCCTGCAAGAATTCAAGAAGATGGGAATTCCAGATGACCGAATCTACCTCTCCTTGGAAAGAAGGATGAAATGCGGGGTAGGAAAGTGCGGTCATTGCCAGATAAATGGTATTTACGTATGCCGTGAGGGGCCTGTTTTCAACTATGCTCAAATTAAAGATTTCCCAGAAGCCCTTTGATTCGGAGGTAAACCCATGAAGCCGAAAGTCGCCATTTTTGAATTCGGATGTTGCGAAGGGTGCCAACTCCAGATACCGAACCTGGAGGAAAGGCTTTTGGAGCTCCTGGAACACATAGAGCTTGTATCCTGGAGGGAAGGGAGCAGCGCTCACAGCGAAGGACCTTACGACATAACCTTTGTGGAAGGGTCCATAACCAGGGAAGAAGAAAAGGAGCGATTGCGCCAAATAAGGGAAAAATCCCGAATCCTCATAGCCCTTGGAGCCTGTGCTCACATCGGCGGAGTCAATGCCATTAAAAATTCCATGGACCAAGACGAAGTCCGCCGTTACGTCTACGGGGATAAAGCCGACTGGTTCCCATCCATACCGGCCATGCCTCTGAGCGCGGTTGTGCCGGTTGATTACGTTGTTCCGGGTTGCCCAATTGACAAAGAGGAATTCCTTGAGATAACAAAAGCCTTGCTCATGGGCAAGACCCCGGTTTTGCCCAGTTATCCAGTCTGCGTGGAATGCAAGAGGGCCGAAAACATTTGCGTATACGAAAAAGGCCTTACTTGCCTTGGGCCTATAACCAGAGCTGGGTGCAATGCCCGCTGCCCTTCTTTCGGGAACCGATGCATAGGATGCCGGGGCCTTGTAGATAACCCCAACATCAACGCTCACAAAGAGGTAATGTCCCGCTACGGCTTATGCCTTGAAGACATAATCAATAAGTACATCATGTTCTGGGGCTACACGGAGGTGATAAAATGAGCGGCATTGATATAAATGTGCACTATGTCTCAAGGGTAGAAGGTCACGGCAACATCGTGGTTAAAGTGGAAGATAACCAGGTTAAAGAAATGCGGTGGGAAATCCCTGAAGCCCCGCGCTTCTTTGAGGCCATGGTCAGGGGCAAACACTACAGCGATGTTGTGTTCATTATCTCCCGAATATGTGGCATATGTGGCATAGGGCACACTTTTGCTGCCATCCAGGCCTTGGAGAAAGCATTGGGCTTTGAACCTTCGGAGCAGACCCTTCTTCTCCGCAAGCTCCTACTCCACGGCGAAACCATGCAAAGCCATACCTTACACTTTGGATACCTCGCTCTTCCCGATTTCTTCGGCGCCCCTAACATCATCCCATTGGCTCAGAGCCATCGGGAACAAGTATTAGCGATAATACGCCTACACCGGTTGGCTAATGAGCTATGCGACCTCATAGGCGGGCGCACAACCCATCCAATCACGACTGTGGTCGGGGGGTGGACCAAGCTCCCAACCGAAGGGGAGCTTAAGGAGCTGCGTCGTCGGCTTACGGAAGCCATCGCTGATGTTAAAACTGTGGTTAAGTTGTTCGCCTCCCTGGAAATGCCAGCCTTCCAGCGGGAAACTGAATATATAGCCCTCAAGAAGCCTGATGAGTATGCCTTTTACGATGGGGAAATAGCTTCTACCGACGAGCAGCACACCACTCCTCTTTCCCGCTACCAAGAAAAAATCCACGAGTTCATAGTTCCTTACTCCACGGCTAAGAGGGCTCGTTCCAAACGCGAGTCTTACATGGTTGGGGCTTTAGCCCGCTTTAACATAAACTATGCCAAACTCATGCCTCTCGGCCAAGAGGCAGCGGAGCTAATGGGCCTGAAGCCTATATGCTACAACTCCTTCATGAACAACATAGCCCAAGTGGTAGAAGTTGCCCACGCTATTGAAGATTCTATCCGCATCATTGACATCCTTCTTGCGAGGGGGCTTAAGGAGGAGAAAGTGGAGATAAAGCCAAGGGCCGGCAGAGGCGTGGGCGGTGTGGAGGTCCCCAGGGGCCTCCTCATCCACGATTACACATTGGACGAGCAAGGGCGAGTTGTGGATTCTAACATGATAATCCCCACCAACCAGAACCATCAGAACATAGAAGAGGACTTGAAGGCTTTCCTCCCACACCTTTTGGATAAGTCCAAAGAGGAGATAACCCTTGGGTTGGAAATGTTAGTGCGGGCTTATGACCCGTGCATCTCTTGTTCTACCCATTTCCTTAAAGTGGAATGGAAGTGAAAGGTAAAACCCTGCTGGTCGGCCTTGGGAACGATTTTATGGGCGATGATGGGGTTGGAGTAGCGGTGGCTAAAATCATTGAAAAAAGGGGGCTGCCGCCCAACGTTGACATTATAGAAGGAAGCATAAACGGCTTTACCCTTCTGTGGCTTATGCCTAAATATGATAGGGTAATAATAGTAGACGCTGCCGATATGGGCCTTGAGCCTGGGGAATGGAGAGCTTTTGACGCTAAGCCTGAGCTACTGGCCAAAAACTTAAGGACACTCACGCACCTTTTCAGCTTAGGAGAAGCTTTGCAGTTAGCTGAAGGGCTTGGCCTTGACCTTCCCCCCATCAAAATTTACGCAATTCAACCAAAGTTTATAGGGTTTACAGACAAACTACGCCTTACTGGCTCCGTTGCCAGAGCAGTCCAAGCCGTGGTAGCTTCACTGCAGAAGGAATTAAATTAAAGCCCCCTCTTTCCACAGCGGGGATGGCTATAAATGGTCATCCCCGCTTTTTGTACCCTAATAGGGAAAAACACCCGCAGGGGGTTAATGCGTACCATCGCTAATTGATTGATTCAAGTGCCCGCCCTTGAAAGCCGGGCTTTTTCTAACAAAACTCTAACCTTCCTCTTATGCCCCTCTAATGCTGTTTCGCTAAGAAATAAGCGG
>CAYOIS010000153.1:0-4997 GCA_964404055.1 uncultured Anaerolineae bacterium
GGCGCTTTTGACTGAAGAAGCAGGGTGTGTTAAAATACAATTGACCTTGTAATGAAGGAGGAAGCCATGCGAAGGTTAAAGTTTCTTCCACTGGCAGTTCTACTTGTAGGTGTGGTCCTCTTTTCAGTGATGGGATGCCGTCCTAAAGCCCCAGAAGTCTACAAGATAGGCATCTTCTCCCCCACCACAGGCCCTGCCGCCGCCGACGGAACCAGCGCCCTCCATGCCGCTCAGCTTGCGGTTAAGTTCATAAACGAGGCCGGTGGTGTGCGAGGCAAGAAGCTGGAGCTCGTCCACTACGATGATGCCGCTAAGCCAGACCAGGCCGTCAGCGTAGCCCACAAGCTTATTGAGCAGGATAAGGTCATCGCCGCCATCAGCGGTTCCTACAGCGGAGCCACGCGCGCTGCAGCACCTGTCTTCCAAGAGGCTGGCATCCTGATGATTTCAGCTTACGCCATCCACCCCGATATCACCAAGACCGGCGACAAAATCTTCCGCGTAGGCTGTCTGGGAACCGTTGAGGGTAAAGTTGGCGGTGCCTTGGTGGTAGAAAAGCTTGGGGCCAAGCGCATTGCAATCTTAACCATTGACAACGATTTCGGACGCGCTCTCACTGAGGGGTTTAAGTCTTACCTGCAAGGCAAGGATGTAGAAATCGTCTTTGAGGATAAATACCCCTTGGGAGAGACTGAGTTCAAGGCCATCCTCCAAAGGATAAAAGAAGCTAACCCCGATGTCCTCTTTGCCTCCGCTTACTATAAAGAAGCTGCCAGTTTGGTGCGCCAGGCCAAGGAATTGGGCCTCAAGGCCCAAATTGTCGGTCAGGAAGGATACGACTCACCGAAATTCCTTGAGTTAGCTGGCGACGCCGCCGAAGGTGTGATTATCGTCACTGACCTCAACCGGGACGACGAACGCGAGATTGTCCAAAAATTCCTGACCGAATATAAGAAAGAGTACGGCATACCTGCCGATATGGTGGGTGCTTCGGCCTTTGATGCCGTCCAGATTCTGGCCTGGGCCATTGAGAAAGGCGGGCCAACCACTGAG
Organism: uncultured Anaerolineae bacterium; assembly: GCA_964404055.1. Classification (GTDB taxonomy): domain Bacteria; phylum Chloroflexota; class Anaerolineae; order SpSt-600; family SpSt-600; genus SpSt-600. The sequence continues at coordinate 1,054 of CAYOIS010000153.1, forward strand.
GGCATGGTTAAGGCTCTTAAGGAACTAAAGAATTTTGACAAAGCCGTCACTGGCCCAATCCTCTACTACACTCCAGGACGAGAAGCGGTGCGCCCAGTTGGCGCTCAGATTGTAAAAGGCGGAGAGTTCCACTTCTTCGCCAAGTTTGATGACCCTGCCCTCATTACACCGCCTTGGTAAAACTTAAAGCGAGGGGTGCGGCCTTGAGGCATAGGCTGCACCCCTCTTAGCATAAGGGTAAGGTATGGCCTCCTTCGGGCAGCTTTTAGCCAATGGTATTGTGCTCGGTTGCATTTACATCTTCATTGCCATAGGCCTGACGATGGTCTATGGCATCCTCAAGATTTTGCACGTCGCTCACGCTGCTATTTACACCATTGGGGCTGCGGTAGGGCTGGTTGTTTTCCAGCTCTGCAAAAACTTCTGGTTAGCCTTGCTCCTGGCAATGTTGGCCAGCGGGGTGGCTGGAGTGCTTGTCTATCAAGGAGTTTACCGCCGGGTGCTGAATGCCCCCCGCATTGTCCCTCTCATCATCAGCATTGGCCTCTTCACCGTGGCCCAGGATTTGCTTCAGAAGGATTGGCTCCTGGGGCCTTATATGCATGCTTTCCCTGTCACTTTGGATTTGCCAGCCATCAAAACCCACTTGTTCAACCTCACTTCCATTGAGGTTCTCATCCTGATTCTGGCCGTAATTTTCCTTACTGCTGTCTACCTCATTCTCACCAAAACCCGCATCGGGTTGGCCTGGAGGGCCAGCGCTCAAGATACAGAGATGGCTGCAGCACTGGGTATCAATATCAATTGGGTTATCGCTCTCAATTTCCTGCTGGGCTCAGCATTGGCTGGAGCGGCCGGGGTGTTGGTAGGTGTTTACTACAACAACGTTTATGCCACCATGGGAGATGTGCCTTCCTACAAAGCCTTCGTGGTCATCGTCCTGGGGGGGATGGGAAGTGTAACTGGCACTATTATCGCTGGGCTCCTTCTGGCCCTGGCTGAGACTTTCTTAGTAGCCACAGTGGGCTTTGTGCTGCCCAGGGACGCGATTGCTTTCTTGCTGCTCATCTTAGTGCTTATGTTCAGGCCGCGAGGTCTCTTCAGTCGGGGGTAAAGGGCAATGTGGCAAGGCTATCTGATGGCAGCCAGTGCAGCTTTTCTCTGGAGCACTATGGGGATACTGGGTAAGCTGGCTTATCGCTACGGTGCCACGCCCTTGCCCCTCGTCACTATCCGTGCAACTATCGCCACTATAACTTTGGCCGTAGTCCTAAAGCTCATAGCACCAAAGCTCCTCTCCATCTCCCGCAGGGATGTCCTTTTCTTCGCCCTATATGGCTTAGTTGGTGTAGCCTTAAGTTATGTCTGCTATTTTTACGCTCTCAAGTGCACGACAGTAGCCGTAGCCGTGATTCTGCTGTATCTTTACCCGGCTATTGTGACTGTAATGGGGGCACTCTTTTTTCGAGAGCGCTTGGATTGGGTCAAATGGATAGCCTTGGTAGCAGCGTTAGTTGGGTGTTTTCTGGTAGTCGGTGGGTATAATCCCTCTTTGTTGCATGTAAACTTAATAGGGGTACTTTTCGGATTAGGAAGTGGGCTTACAGCTGCCATTTATACTCTCTTGGGCAGGTGGGCAGTAAGGCGTTATTCTCCTTGGACGATAGTACTCTATACCTGCGCCTTTGGGGCTCTTTTCCTGCTCCTTATTTGGGGGCAAAGGCTTGCGGAAGCATTCCATTACCCGGCGATAGCCTGGCTCATTATTGTCCTTATAGCCTGGTTCCCCACTCTCCTTGCTTACATGCTTTTCATCGCTTCAATGCGCTACATTGAAGCCAGCCACGCCAGCATCACCGCCACGCTGGAGCCTGTCATGGCCACAGCTTTAGCTTACTTTATCTTAGGCGAGACGCTAGAGCTTCCCCAACTCTTGGGCGGAGTGATGGTGCTGGGGGCAATCTTAATGCTGAGTAGGAGACAACAGCAAAACAAAAATTCCCAAGGAGTAAGCCTTGCTTGAAGCAATCTTCGGCCATTACACGATAAGCGTCCTAATCTTCTGCGGAATTTGGGCTGTATTGACATTGAGCCTGAACATCCTAACTGGCTATGCTGGACAGGTCTCGCTTGGCCATGCCGCCTTTTTTGGCATCGGGGCCTATACTTCAGCGCTTCTAACCACCCGCTATGGCTGGCCTTTCCTCCCGGCCTTTATTGGAGCGATATTGGTCACCGCCGTAGTAGGTGGCTTCCTCGGCCTCCCAAGCCTGCGCGTTCGTCACGACTTCCTGGTCCTGGCGACGATGGGAATAAACTTTGTGGTGGTTGGGGTGTTCAAGTATATAGACTTCTTCGGCGGTTCAATGGGCATTATTAATATCCGTAAGCCCGTCCTCTTTGGCGTAACGCTGAGCGGGGAAAAGTTCCTGCTATTGGTATTGGCCTACTTGGCTTTCACTATTTGGCTTTGCCACCATATTGCGAGGACGTGGGCAGGCTTAGCTTTTCATACTATCCGAGCTGATGAAGAAGCAGCGGAGGCTGTAGGAGTGAGCGTGCCGCGCTTCAAGATTTATGCCTTCATCATAAGCAGCGCTTTAGCGGGAGGAGCAGGAAGCCTCTATGCTCACTTCCTGGGCAGCATCTTCCCTGACCACTTTGCCTTCGCTGAGTCCATTGCTATACTCTCCATGCTTGTCTTCGGTGGCATCGGCACTATCCGAGGGGCTCTGCTTGGTGCAGTGCTCCTTAAAGCGCTCCCAGAGTATTTGCGGATTGTAGGCAACTACCGCTATACCCTCTACGGTGGCATATTGGTATTAATGATGCTTTTCCAGCCGATGGGCATCATCGGCGATGGCAGTTGGCTTTGGAGAAAGTGGCAAGAATGGAGGAAGAAGTGAACAGCATTCTCATAACTGAGAAGCTCACTAAATACTTTGGCGGGCTAAAAGCCGTTGACGAAGTTGATATAGAGGTACGTGAGGGAGAATTCCTTGGCCTTATCGGGCCTAACGGGGCAGGTAAAACTACCTTCTTTAACCTCATCTCCGGCTTCCTCAAACCTACTGCTGGGCGCATCCGCTTCCGAGGCCAAGAGATACAAGGGCTCCCACCACATCGTATCGCAGCCTTAGGCATAGGGCGCACATTCCAAATCCCTAAGCCTTTCGCCGACCTCTCTGTGCTTGATAACGTCTTAGCTGCTTATGGACATTCCTTTTACCCTTTGCTACAAGCATTTAATGCCCGCTATCGGACACCGCGGTTCGTCGCTGCTGCTGAGGAAATCTTGGAGAAGACAGGACTTCTACCTTATGCCAATGCTCGGGCTGGAGACTTACCTATCGGCCTCAAACGCCAATTGGAAATCGCCAGAGCTTTGGCCCTGAACCCTTCCCTACTGCTTTTGGATGAGCCAGCGACAGGGCTTGTATACGAAGAAGCGTTGCAACTGGCCAAGCTGGTTCGTTCCCTCAACGCCGAAGGCATCACCATCATCTTAGTGGAACACAACATGCCCTTTGCAATGAACCTGTGCGAACGCATCGTTGTCATGGCCCATGGGCAAGTCATAGCCGAAGGGACACCAGAAGAAGTGCGACGCAATCCCAAGGTTATTGAAGCTTATCTGGGGCATAAAGAGTATGCTTGAAAAGAATCCTTTGCTTTCCGTTGAAAACCTAATCGTTTCCTACGGCCAGGTCCAAGTTCTCCATGGCATCTCCCTTCACGTAGATGAAGGGGAAGCAGTGGCTATCTTGGGGGCTAATGGGGCAGGTAAGTCTACCCTTATGAAGACCCTCATCGGCTGGCTTAGGCCCCGCCATGGCCGTATTAAATTCGCTGGGGAAGACATAACCTCCCTACCTCCGTGGGAAAGAGCCCTCCGCGGTCTGGCTTTAGTCCCTGAAGGAGGGCGAGTCTTTCCGGAGCTTTCA